>DYKH01000299.1 GCA_020722685.1 Caldithrix sp.
CGCTATACAGATTTCTCGCTCCGCTCGAAATGACAACGGACCTGAACTGTTACCCTCATACAAAAAAGCCCAGAATGTGCGATTGCTTTCTCCTGGGCTATCCCTATCCATCTCAAAGGAAATTAAACGAATTCCGTCACGCTTGATTCATCAGGTTATTGCGCACAAGAAACGCCTTCTCCACCAACGGCACGATTCCATCCGTGACAGCTAACTTCCGAATTTCATCTACGGTAAACCATGCCGCTTGATTGATGTCGCTAGCAGCTCGCAGTTCACCTTTCAGGTATTCGGCTAAGTAATCTATGACGATGTAATGGTATTGTACTCTATGATTACGGTCCCGCTGAATATATTCAAATATCTCCAGGTAATCACGAATATCGGCTACGATGCCGCACTCTTCATATAGTTCCCGATGCAATGCCTGTTCGAGTCGTTCCCCGGTTTCTACCAACCCTCCAGGCACCGACCACATACCTTTCCTCGGTTGCCGACCCCTTTGTACCAGCAGAACCCGATCCCCGCGCATGACGACAGCGCCAACGCCCACACGCGGATGGGTGGGATACTCGCGTCCCTTGGGAGTGTGAAGATTTGGGCTCATCGACGATTGCGAAAGAATTCCTACAGTGACGGGGCATACAAGCAGGAAGGCTTACTCCCAATCGTCATCGCCTTCCCATTCGGGGGCACCTTCAATCCAGTCGTCCTCGGATTCTTCCCATTCTTCCTCTTCCTCGTCTTCCCAATCCTCATCTTCCCAATACTCTTCTTCCCACTCGTCCTCATCGGCGCTTTCCTTCTCTACTTCTTCTTCCTTTTCCCCTTCTTCCCAATCAGCGTCCGCTTCGGTTTCCTCTTCCAAGTACTCTTCCCACTCCTCACTGGATTCTTCTTCGTCATCAAAGAGGCCGTTGTCCTCCGATTCGGATTCGTTATCCCGAAGAGAGAATTGGTCGTTCAGGTTTTCTTCATCATCATCAAATATGCGTCTCTTGGCCATATTTTCCTCAACCAAATTAAACCAGCCACTCTGCTTATAAACTCTAAAGCTATCTGAAGCAATTGTTAGATTGCAACCGATCACAGGATGCCGTCACCCCTACGTATTCAGAGGTCTCCCGCTGACGTGCTATGCAAAAGAGATTCCTGCATAGGCAGGAATGAAAGCGCTCGCAAGGCATCCCGTAATTGACTACGTTAGATTGCGTTTATTTTCTGTCAAGCCCAGAATTTGCCTGGCAAGAGCAAACCGAAGATAGAAATCAAAAGCAAAAAGTCAAGGATTAATTTTCTCCAGACCGCCGAATCATCAAATTTCTTGGGATTTGCCAATCGCTGAAAGCGCCGTATCATCGCACCCTTTTTCATTACGCATCATTTCGCAGGGACGAAAGCAAACGGGCTTTGCCGCCGCTCAAATGGCCCGGCCTGCCGCCACCAGTCTCGAACCGCCTCAGCATTTGGGGACTCCATCTCCCGTCGTACGGGGCCGCTGCAAGCTACTATTTGGGACGGAGCAGCTTAATGGCCGCCTGTATGACCTGGTCAGCATTTACCGAGGCGCATCTCGAATCCGGCGCCCGCACGGCTATGAACGGATCACCGACGGGTTTCCATTGGGCGGGATCCGTGGGACCGAACACGGCGACCAAAGGTGTGCCAACCGATGCAGCAAGATGCATCACTCCTGTATCATTACACACCAGCAGCGCGGCCTGAGAAAAGATTGCCGCCAGCTCCCGCAAGGAAAGATTCGCGATTTGCACAGCGGGATATCTCAGGTTGGCAATCAATTCACGGCCCAAGTTTTCTTCGTGTGGGCCCCAGGTTACCAACAATTGAGCACCAAACATTTTTCCCAGTTTTTCCCCTGCATAGGCAAAATTCCTGACGGGCCAACGATTTTCTATCTTACCGGCACCAGGATGTATGGCAATGAGGGGATTTTGCGGAATCCAACCCATAGATTGTAGATGACCTCGCGCTCGCTCTTTTTCTGCAGGAAGCAAGGTAAGGTGTTCATGCAAATCCACTGTGTCGGCGCCGATGTATCGCACGATGTCGAGATTGCGCTCGCTCTGGTGACGAAAAGAATTCGCGTAGGGAGCGATGAGATTGTAAAAGAAATTTCGTCGGGTTCCGGCAAAAAGTCGATGTCCGGAACCCAAAATGTAGCGCGCATTGCTGAACCGGGCTATGAGGTCGCTGGTCAAAGAATGCGAAACGGTATTCAGAACAATGGCCAAGTCGTAGCCGGATCGCAACTGTCGCCAAAAACAGATGAGATATTTGAAAGTCCAATCGCGTCCATGCTCATAAAAAGGGATGACGGCATTCAAGCAATCATGATGATCGGCTAACGAAGCAGTGTATTTCCGCGCCACCACGGCTATGTGGGCATCAGGAAATCTTGCACGAATGGCCTTAAAGACGGGCGTGGCAAGGAGGAAATCCCCCAATTGGTCGTGTTGGCGGACGATAAGAACTCGTCTCACTACGGCGGGATCAAAATCCTGTCGTGAGAGTGTGGGTCTGCCTAATAGGCTTTCCAAAAGGCGAAGTTGATTGTGTTTGAAATACTGTTCAAAGCGGTTCCAGAGCGTCACGTATGCCGTCCCCTCTTTCGCTTTATCTGTTCGGAAAACAGTCGTTCCAGACGGTCAATCATCAGATCTATGGTGAAATACTCAAGCACACGCCGCCGGCCCTTTTCCCCCCAACTCACTGCTTTCAGTGGATCACCTAACATCTCGTTCATGGCAGCAGATAAAGCAGATTCGTCGCCCGTTGGAACCAGGCGCCCGGTTTCGCCGTCCACGACAATCTCCGGCATGGAGCTCACGTTGGTGGTGATGGTAGGCTTGGCCGCGGCCATGGCTTCGATGAGCACAATGCCAAAGCCCTCCCACAACGAGGGCAGCACCAGCATATCGATTCCCAGCATAACCTCTACGATGTTTTTCTGAAATCCAAGCAAATGAATACGCCGGATAAGCCGGTGATCGAAGATGAATCGCTCGATCATCGATCTCAGCGGCCCCTCGCCCGCTAACAGCAAATGTGCATGAGGAAACTTGTCCGCCGTCCGGGCAAAGGCGGCTAAGAGACAGGCAATACCTTTGCGCTCATCAAGTTGGCCGACAAAGCCGATCAGCGCCGCCTCCTTGTCAAGGCCCAAGACGGATCGCAGGTCCGTTTTGGCCGGTCGCTGAAAGGGCGCCGGATCGATGCCGTTATAGATAACCTGGATCCTCGCCTCGTCCAGCCAGGGGGCATTCTTCAAGAGGGCAGATTTGGTCGCCTCCGAGTTGGCGATGACGCAATCGGCCAGCCAGTTATAGCTGAGACGATAGCGCAGCCGGTTCTTCAAGGGATAGTCGACGCCCCGTCTGGGGATGACGACGCAGCGAGGAAAGAGCGTGGCGGCCAGCCCGACAATGCGTAGCTCTTTATCCATATTCGCCAGAACAATGTCAAATGACTCGCGCTTTAGCAGTAGTGCGGCACGTAGAATTGCCAGAGGGTTCAAATCGCCGCGAAACTGCGTGCGGAATACTTGAATTCCCTGTTCCTCGGCGCGAACAGTCAATTCGGTGTGGGGCCGGCACAACAGCGCGACACGATGCCCTCGCTTCTTCAACTCAGTCAATGTGCGCAGCATCCACACTTCGCCGCCGCCGAACATTTGAATGGAATTGGCAAAAAGTATGTTCATGCCGTCTCCACATCTGCCAAGCGGTGAATCGCGCGAACGGTGTCCTCGGCATTGTGATACTTTTGCACCCAGGCTCTGCCTGCGATTCCATATTGCTTCCTCAGTTCCGGATTCATAATCAAACGCATCAATTCAACGCGCAGATTTTCGGCGTTCACCTCGATGAAGGGATGATCCGGGTAGGCTTTGGCAAAACCGAAAGCGAGACAGGAACAAGTTGGAATCTCCATGGCCAATGCCTCCAACGAGTTGATCCCGTAACCCAAATCGCCAATCTGGTCGACAAAAACATCGCAGGTCTGCTTGAGGCGGATAGCCTGATCGTAGGGCAAATGCTCTATAAGCACCATTTCCACGGGATGGCTTTTCGCCAAGTCCTGTATGATGGGAACAATAATGTGGCTACCCTTTGCCTGCCAACTGGTGGGCGCGTGACCGATTCGGATCTTACCATGCGCACGTTTCGGCTGCGGCTGAAACCTGCCGACATCGAAGGGGAAAAAGACATGATGAATACGAGGGTGCAGGCGAAGATGATCGAACTCTACCGTGACGTTGACATCACTTAAGGCATCAATGGTTGGAATGACCCCGCGCGTGCGCAAGTCACTGCCGGTGTAGCAGCAAATGATTTTCTTCCCCAGCGCCTTTTGCCGCTTGATAAAACCGGAATGGCGATAGAAATCCAAACCGCCATCCAATTGATAGACATCGAACTGATCCAAGGCGAATTTGCGGATGGCGCGCTCGACCTTTGGACGCCAAAGCAGATCACGGAGCTGAACCAGTACCTTTTCGGCCAAAGAATGGGGTTGCCAGATCACCGGGATGCTAGCCGGAATGCGCGCGACATTGGCAACCGCCAGCTTTTCCGGCGCGGAGACACGCCTTTTGAGCCACTTTGTGCCGGCAAAGTCGATGAACGGCAGGTCAAGGCAAATATCCTCAAAGTAGCTGCGGCGGTCGCGGAAAAGCGTCACCAAGCGGCTGCTGAAGCCGAGCTTGCGTTCGGCCAAGACAAACTGGCCCGGTACGCCAGCGGTGTTCATGGGGGCAATATGGAGGATGGTAGGGTACTTGACATCTTTCATTGCAGCAGACTGGGACAGCTTTAGATAATCGGGGACGCCGTAAAAATCCATGCAAAAAAGGGGTCTGGTTGCTTTAAGGCCAGACGAAAGTCCGGATCAATTTCAAAATCTTTTTTCAATATTTCGATCGACATCGCCTTTTCCTCCGCCGTGCTCTACTGCTTCGAGAAGGCCATCGTATGTACGGTTTTTACCAATCTTCCTGCTCTATGGGCAATCGCCGCACACGGAAACCAGCGTCCTCCAACAGCACGATGGCCCCCGATTAGTGGTCTTTCTATTTCAGGCCATGCAGCCTGAATCCTAACAAACAAG
>DYKH01000067.1:0-10137 GCA_020722685.1 Caldithrix sp.
TCCTGATGGTTTTTATCGCTTTTTTGCTTGCCATCATCAATTTGATCTCCTGGCCCTTGCGCTACTTTTGGCGCTTGCTGCGCGGGAAAAACGCTTACAAAAAGGCGCGGGTGAAGCGGGTGGTCATTTTGGGCCTCGACGGCTTGGATCACCAATTGGCCGAACAATTCATGGCCGAAGGCAAGCTGCCGAATTTTCAGCAAATGCGAGACGAAGGCCGCTTTGCCCCGCTGGCAACGACTTTTCCTTCCATCTCCCCGGTTGCCTGGTCTTCCTTCCAAACCGGAACGAATCCTGGCAAGCACAACATCTTTGACTTTTTGACGCCGGAATGGAAAGCCTATTTGCCCAAGCTGTCCTCGGCGGAAATCGGCAATGTCCAGCGCCATCTCTCCATCGGCAAATATCGCATCCCTCTCGGCAAACCCTCGCTCAGAATATTGCGTCGCAGCGTGCCGTTTTGGAATATCCTCTCAGAGAAGGGGATTTTCACCAATATCATTCGCGTGCCCATTACTTTTCCACCAGAGAAAACCAAGGGTCTGCTCTTGTCCGCCATGGGCGTGCCCGACTTGCGCGGCACGCAAGGTTCTTTTACCCATATTACTTCAAAATCGGACCTTTCCAATTTAACCGGCGGCAGGCATTTGCTGGCCAAACGACTGGACGGCCGGTTTCATGGCTCCCTTCCGGGCCCGCCGAATCCGATGATCAAGGATCATCCCACGATCTCCCTGCCATTCGTTATTGCCGCCGACGGAAAGGCCGCAGATGCCGTCATGCAACTGGGTGGCGAGCAAGTTCGCCTTCACCTCGGACAATATACCGATTGGGTGCCGTTGACGTTCAAGACTGGCGCCGGCGTCAAGATCTCCGGCATTTGCCGGTTTTTGCTAAAAAGCATGGAACCGCAATTGGAGCTATATGTCACTCCCATTAACATCGATCCCGAAAAGCCAGCTTTGCCCATTTCTTATCCTGCTGTGTACGCGCCGTATCTGGCGAAAAAGCTGGGGCGCTTTGCCACCCTGGGTTTGGCAGAGGACACTTGGGCCCTCAACGAGCGGATCATCGACGAGGGACAATTCCTGCGCCAGACGTGGGACATCCACACGGAACGCGAGAAGATGCTGTTCGATGCCTTGCAGAATTTGCACCGCGGCCTTTTAACCATCGTATTCGACTCGACCGATCGCATTCAGCACACTTTTATGCGCTACCTGCATCCCGACCATCCGGCCAATCGTGGACGCGATCTCTTCCAACATCAAAACGCGATCGAGCATCTCTATCAAGAATGCGATGCATTGCTCGGGAAGGTGCTGGCGAAAATCGATGCGAACACGGTGCTAATCGTCATGTCCGATCACGGCTTCAAGCCTTTCAAACGCGGCGTTAATCTCAATCGCTGGCTATTGGACAACGGCTATCTGACGTTGAAGGAGGGCGGAAAAGGCAGCGAATGGTTTGAAGGCGTGGACTGGTCGCGTACCAAAGCTTATGCGTTAGGATTGGCGGGAATTTTTCTCAACAAAAAAGGCAGAGAGGGAAAAGGCATCGTCACCGCTGACCAGGTCCCTGCATTGAAAAAGGAAATGGCGGAGAAGCTACAACTCCTGCACGATCCAATTCGCAAGGAATTAGCGATCAATGCGGTGTACGATTCCGCTTCCGTTATGCACGGCCCTTATCTTGCCAATGCGCCGGACTTGATCGTCGGTTACAAACCAGGCTATCGCGCCTCTTGGGCGTCGGTCACCGGCACCGTGATGGAGGACGTTATCACCGACAATACCAAAGCCTGGAGCGGCGACCATTGCATGGACCCGAAAACGGTGCCGGGGGTTTTCTTTTGCAACAAGAAAGTCGCGGATGAGGAGCTTTCCATTATGGATATTGCGCCGACCGTTCTGGATTTGTTCGGCGTGCCGGCCCCATCCTACATGGATGGCAAAACAATGAAAATGGATGTAGGGAAGCAAAAATAACGGAGCTGATATGGGAACGACAAAAGTCAAATTGGAGAAAGATTTGGTGGAGAAAGCCGAAAAGTTCGCCAAGCTCGCCGGTTACTCTTCGGTGGAAGAATTCATCACCCACACGCTGGAGTCGGCCATCGCGCAACTGGAAGAAGCCAGCGACACCGAGGAGTTGAAAGAAAAGCTGAAAGGCTTGGGCTACATCGCGTAGCCCGATGGATGCCATTATGGTCTTGCTCGCTCGAAAACTGAACGCTCTGGTCGCTGCTTTGTTGAGTCCGTTTGACAAGCTCCCCCCTGATTGGGGACTGCTGGCAATCTCCCTCCTCACCGGCGCTTTGATGCTCATTATCTTCCGCTTCACCTCCAACCAGCGCAAGATCAAAGCGGTGAAGAATCTGATCAAGGCCTACATCTTGGAGATCCGCTTATACCAGGACAGCCCCAGAGTTATCCTCCAGGCCTTGGGACAAATCATGCGCCACAACACCGTCTATCTGCGCCACGCGCTGGTTCCGCTATTGATCATGTTCGTGCCGGTGTTTCTCATTCTGGCGAATCTGAACACCAAATACAACTACCGTTCCTTGCGCGCGGGAGAGGTCTTCATCCTCAAAACACATTTGGACAAAGACGCCGATCCCTTCAAGGTGACATTAAAAACACCCGAAGGTCTAACGGTTCAGACTCCGCCGGTACACATCATGAATCCACATGCAGAAGTAGCTTGGCGGCTGAAGGTCGAAAAAGTCGGAGTCTACGAGGCCAAGCTCTTTTACGGAAGCGAAATCGTCACCAAAAGCATTCATGCTGACAATCACGCCTCGACCATTTCCTCCACCAGGATTGGATCCGATTTCGTGTCAATTCTTCTCCATCCCGCTGAAGCTCCCTTGCCCGCAGATTGTCCCTTTGAAAGCATTCAAGTCAGCTATGCCAGCAACAGTCATACATTCTTCGGCATCAGAATGCATTGGCTGCTTGCGTTTTTCCTCTTTTCCCTCTTCTCCGCTTTGCTTTTCAAAAAGCCTCTGAAAGTAGAATTCTGAAAACGCCTGAAGTTCAGCCCAATTTGGGCATTTTCTCTGTTGCTTCTTTAGAAGAGATTTTGTACACTTGATCCTACCAAACGAAAATGGCGGTCTGTCAATTCCCTATTGCGAGGTTTATGCGATGACGAAGGCCAATCTCTTTTTTGTCTTGGCGGCAGGGCAGAGTCGAATTGGAAATGAGAACGCCATGTCCCCATTGAGGATCAATACTCGAGATTAGGATGTCAGCAGGAATCCGGCCACGGCCGACCTGGCGGCTTTTCAAGACAGCGAACTATCCATAAATTACAATCCTCCGTTCTGCTCCTGAAAAGATTCTTCCAGAGTGGGATGCAAAGATACGAAGAAAAACCAAGAGATGCATTTGAACACTTCGGAAAGAAGAAAGAACCTCAGAAAGCGTAGGCAGGTGTTACACACCTCTTGGAAAGATATTTTCAAAGAACAAAAAAGACACTTTTAATATACGAATGACATTCCCCCTTTCCATCGGAAATTGATCCTCAATCGATATATGCTTGACCAGCATTCAGTCTGATGAGACATAAGATGAAAAAGAAGCTGAGTATTGTCTACGATCGGGAAACCGATATCCTATACCTCAACAAGATTCCACCGTATCCGGAACAAGAGTCGGAAGAAATTGGCGAGGAAATTATTGCGCGTTTGCACCCCACGACCGGTGAAGTCGAAAATCTGGAAATCTTATTTTTTTCAACGCGCTTTTTGCGCAGCAATACACTCGAACTTCCGGTAGAAGCGGATTTGCATCTCATGGCAGCATCGTAAAGCAATCCGGTGCTTTTATCGTCCACAGTTTTCGCTATCCCGTTGCGCTATCACTTAGCTTGGACTTGTACCAGACTTTGACTCATACTCATGGCACGACGCTTCCTCATTCTCACCCAAGGCCAAACGCATCCCACGCCAGCCAAAATGGCTGCGGGAATATTGCGCTATCGCCCGAATGAGGTGGTGGCGCTCTTGGATTCACAGCAGGCCGGACGCGACACCGGCGAGTTGATGGGTGTCGGTCACGGCATCCCCATTGTGGCCAACTTGGAAGAAGCCCTGCCGCTCAGACCGAATACTCTACTCATCGGCATCACTCCAGCCGGCGGACAACTTCCGCCGGAATGGCGGAGCATCATTCTGCAAGCAATAGATCATGGACTGAATGTCGTCAGCGGCATGCACACTTTTCTCGCTGAGGACGAGGAGTTTGCCGTTCACGCCAAAGCAGTCGGCGTGCAGTTGATAGACCTCCGGCGTCCTCCTGCCGACCTCTCCGTCAACAAGTGCCGGGCGCAAACGGCCGCCTGTTTTCGTATTCACACCGTGGGTACGGACTGCAATTGCGGCAAAAAGGTCGCGGCCATTGAAATCGACCGTGCCTTGCGGGAAATGGGCAAGAACTCTACATTCATCGCCACCGGGCAAACCGGGATTCTCATTTCCGGCAAGGGGATTGCCTTGGATCGGGTGATTTCGGACTTTGTCGCCGGAGCAGCCGAGCGGCTGGTTTTGGAAAACGCGGAATACGATTATCTGGTTATCGAAGGCCAAGGCTCTCTGACACACCCGCTCTATTCTGGCGTCACTCTGAGCATGTTGCACGGCTTTGCCCCTCAAGCCTTGATCCTTTGCCATCAGGTGGATCGAACCATCATGCGCGGCACGCCCCAAACGCCGGTGCCGCCGATCGAAAAGATGATCGATCTCTATGAGCGCATGGCGGAGCCTGTGTTCCCGACCAAAGTGGTTGGCATTGCGGTGAACACCACATCACTGTCCGATAGCGCCGGCCGGCAGGAGATTGACCGGATCGAGCTGGCGACCGGATTACCAACAACGGATGTCATCCGTTTCGGAACGGAAAAGTTGGTCTCAGCCATCCTCAATTTTGAGCAAAGGTGGAGACGGCCAGAGAAGTAGGATCGTACGACCTGCATCGATGAGATGGTCGCCAAAAGAATCCTCATAAAGAAATCATCATTGAGAAAAGTTCCCCGAGATAGAGATGGTTCAAATCCTGCAATCTGCTCATCCCATCTTAGCCGTGATCCTGATTTTGCTCTACGCATTTCTGGCCATTCGCCTGTTCCGCCAAGGTGAAATGGGAATCAGCGCCTTCATTATGACCCTTTCGCAGTCGGCGCGACTCTGTTTGTTGCTAACTTATATGTCCGGCCTTTTGCTCACCATGAACTTTGGCGGGAAAACCACAGCTTTGCACCATTACGCCAGTCTGACTCCGGTCGTGGTCATCTTTTTCTACCAATTTCTACCTCAGGCGATGCAGAAGACGATGACCATTCGATCTTATGCGGCCATGTTTCTATGCATGCTTCTCTCAATCCTTTTCATCGCCCTGAGTGGCTGGCTGCCATGAAAATTCCACGCCAGACCTTGCCCCCTGCACAATTAGGGAAGCTTTCTCAAACCAATGAATTCCGACAACGCAACTTCTGAAAAAGCCGTCCGCACACCGCCGAAAGGTTTAGCAATTTTGGTCATGGTGGGCCCGGCGTTCATTTGGTGTGCCGAATACATCGGCTCCGGCGAAGTCATTCTATCCACCCGCGTCGGCGCCATCTTGGGGTCCGGGGTGATATGGGCGATTTTCTTTGGCATTTTTCTAAAATACTGGATCGGCATGAGCGGCGCGCGCTACACCGTTTGTACTGGCGAGGGCATGATCGATCTCTTTGACCGGATTCCCGGCCCGCGCCATTGGGTCATCTGGATCGTTCTGGTCGTGCAATTCATCAGCGCCACCATCGCCATCGGCTCCATCGCTTCGGCAGCGGGCGTTTTTGTCAATGCGCTCGTGCCGATCAGCCCCTACTTTGGCGGCTGGTTCGTGACCGTCTTCGCTCTCGTCGTAGTTTGGTCCGGCGTGTTCGACATGCTGAAAATGATCATGAGCTTCTTTGTGTTCATCATCATTACTGGCGTTCTGCACGTAGCGATTACCGTCTTTCCAGGTTGGACTGTTCTTTTGCAGGGGCTACTCCCGTGCGTTCCGGCCGTTCCGGAATGGGCGCTCTCCCTAAGCGACGGACATGCCAATCCCTGGCGCGAGATTCTACCCTTATTAGGATGGGCAGCGGGCGGATTCGCCAGTCAGGTTTGGTACACCTACTGGGTCTTGGGGGCCGGTTATGGGGCCGCTGCCGGACGCGACTATGGCCGGCCGGCGGATTTGACGATGTTACGCAATTTGAGCCGCCAGGCAGCAGAGAGAATAAAAGGTTGGTGCCGCGTTGTTTACACCGATGCTACCATCGCCATGCTGATCGGCAACGTTGTGACCATCAGCTTTATGCTGGCAGGCGCGGGAGTTCTGCGACCCAACCATCTCGCCCCGCAAGGCGAAAGCGTTGCCCTGACCCTATCAAGTATCTTCTCATCACAATGGGGCGCATTGGGCGGCGTCGTTTTCATGGCGGCCGCCGCGGCCGCATTGATCAGCACGCAAGTCGGACAGTTGGCAGGCTGGCCGCGCCTACTCGCCGACTGCGCCCGCTTGTGCATTCCCGGCTTTAATCAGTTACCGTGGAAAAAACAATTCCGCATAATTTTGCTGTTCTTTTTCTGCAGCAATATGTTCATTGTCTACTCGCTGGGATTCAAGCCGGTCTTTTTGGTAAAGCTGGGAGCGGTCTTGGATGGGCTGCTTCTCACTCCCCTCCAAGCCGTTTGGGTGGGCATTGGACTTTATGTCGTTTTGCCAAAGCTGTTGTCTGGAGAAGCCAGACCAATCCTGAAACCACATTGGATCTTTGCGGTAGGCCTGGCGCTGGCATTTTTGGTATTTGGCTATTTTTGCGTTTTTCAGATTCCATTTACCCTTTGATGGTTCTTCGCCGCCGGATCGCTGGCAAACGTTTCACCTCAGCGCCTCGCGATCATCAAAGGCTCGGCAGATATGACAAGCTTGGAGGTACTCTTGACCATTCACCGTCTACTCGCTTTGCCCTTCTTTTGCTTATGTGTCTCTCCACTATTCGCCGGTGATCAGCCGGTTTTGGAGCAGGCAAAAAGAACGCCGGTCATTCATGAAAGTGTCTCGGCGTTCTTGCGGTCGCAACCTATGGATGCGCCCGCTCCGGTCTGGGTGTATTTTACCGACAAAGGTGTCAAATCCATGCCGGAGTTTCGCGCGGCCCTTGAGACTGCCGAAGGGATGATGAGTAAACGAGCGTTCCAGCGTCGCGCCAAAGTAATGCGAGGGAACGTCGTTGCTTTTTCCGACTTGCCGGTATACGATGCTTACCTCGCCCAACTCCAGTCCTTGGGATTTCGCCAACGCCATATTAGCCGATGGTTGAACGCGGTGAGCGGGATTGTCGAGCAAGCCCAACTGCCATCCCTGGCCGCGCTTCCTTTTGTCAGGCAAATCACCTTGCTGCATTCGAGTCGTCGGCTGCCTGAGCCGAAAGACCTCGAGCAAAATCCCGAACAAGGTCCAGTCGAAAGCTATCATTTGCAGTATGGTCGATCATTGACCCAATTAGAGCAAATCAACGTCCCTGCTGTCCACGACCTCGGTTATGCCGGCCAAAACGTGCTCATCTGCATGCTGGACACCGGCTACGATCTACGCCATGAATCCCTGCACCACATCGATCCGGTCGGCGAGCATGATTTTATTTTCAACGACGACGTTACGCGTAATGAAGCCGGGCAGGATGTATCGGATCAGCACGAGCACGGCACCATGACCTTGTCGGTCATCGGTGGGTCAAAAGCAGACACACTTTATGGGCCAGCCTATCAGGCGCAGTTCATCTTGGCTAAGACCGAAGACATACGTAGCGAAACGCCCATCGAGGAGGACAATTGGGTGGCTGCTATCGAGTGGGCGGAAGGTCTGGGCGCCGACGTCGCCAGCAGCTCGTTGGGCTACTATGACTGGTACACCTATGAGGACATGAATGGCGATACGGCCGTCACCACCAAGGCCGCAGACATGGCGGCGGCTCGCGGCGTGGTGGTTTGTGTTGCTGCCGGCAATTGGCGACAAGATAGCTGGCACTACATCAGCGCCCCTGCCGACGCCGATAGCATCATAACAGTTGGCGCTGTGAACGACAAAGGCATAATCGCCAGCTTCAGCTCTGCCGGCCCTACGTTCGACGGTCGCATCAAACCGGAGGTCGTTGCTATGGGCGTCTTGGATTGGACGGCCAACCCGGCAAAGGGCCCCACCGAGTATCGCTACGCCAGCGGGACTTCGTTCTCCACGCCGTTGATCGGAGGTGTGGCCGCGTTGCTTGTACAAGCGCATCCGACCTGGACGCCCATGCAAGTGCGCGAGGCGTTGATGCTGACGGCCAATCGAGCCGTCAATCCCGATACGCTCTACGGTTGGGGTCTGGTCGACGCCTTGAAAGCGATTCAATACCATCAAAAAGGCGACGTGGACGGCAATGACCAGTGGAACTCGGAGGACGCTTTGTTTGCGGCGAAAATCCTTTTGGGCACCTCTTCCTATACTGAAGATGAATTCCGCGCCGCCGACATGAACAGCGATGGGACGGTCGATATCTTTGATATCGTGAAGATGGTGCGCCTCAGCGCGAATCTTCCGTGAAGATTACCATGAAAATTAGACTTCTTTAGATCCTTCAGGATGATGCTCTCTAACCGCCGAGTTCGCCAAGAAGGCGCAAAGAGCGCCAGAACGATTGAATTACAACGCGGTGTCCATCTATTCACTGTCGAGTATGAGTATCCTTTGCGAGCTTTGCGCCTCCTTTGGGCACTTTGCGGTTACCAAGAAGGGCCCTATTTCCATCATTATCGAGCTGCCAGCCTGCCATGGCAATTCCAATCCGTCCATGGAACAGAGAATAACGAAAGCGCGGCTTAATTATCGACCGGGCGACTGCTTGTTTCCTCACAAGCACGCCGCAAAAAGGCAAAACGATTTTAGGCAAGACCATTAATAGGCCTCGTGAAGATTGACAAAAACCATAACAGAAAATTGCTGTAGCCGGATTACTTGTCCTAACCGACAATTATTCTGCCAACTGTCCGAACCAACGGTTTTGCTCCAAATAGTCTTGCCTTTTTGGTTTTATATCTGACGATTCACCCATAGTCTTCAATTCTTCACCACAATTCAAACAACGCAACCAGCTTGCTATGGGAGGTACCATGCGTTTTTTTCAATCCATTTTACCCATCCTACTAATCATTTTGCTGGGAGGACAAACTTTGCTTGCGCAGAATTCCTCTGAATATTTCCAAGCCGGCGACCTGATGACCATTGGCGCCTACTATTACCCAGAAGCATGGCCGCGGGAACAATGGCCGCGCGACATTGCCAACATCAAAAAGCTCGGCCTCGAATTCGTGCACATGGGCGAATTCGCCTGGGCATTCATGGAGCCACAGGAAGGTCAATACTCTTTCGCCTGGTTGGAAGAAAACGTCCGGCTCTGTGCGCAACAAGGATTAAAGGTCATTCTTTGTACACCTTCAGCAACTCCGCCGATCTGGCTGGTGCGCGCTCATCCAGAGGTGCTGATGGTAGATGCGCACGGCCGACGTGCGAATCACGGCTCGCGCGCGCATGCTTGCTGGAGCGTTCCCCTCTACCGCGAGTATGTGGCCAAAATCATCGCCGAGCTTGGCAAGCGCTTTGGCAGCAATTCGACCGTTTGGGGCTGGCAGATCGACAACGAGCTTTCCCATTACGGCAAGCAATACTGCTATTGCGACTTTTGTCGCAGCAAATTTCGCCTCTGGCTGCAAAAGAAATATACCAACATCGAAAACCTGAACCGGGATTGGGGCAACGCTTTTTGGTCGCAGATGTACCAGAACTTTGACCAGATCGACATTCCCAATCAAGCGGAACTGCCGCAGCAAGCCAATCCACATGCCTTGCTGGATTTCCAGCGCTGGTTTGCAGAGGAGGCTGCCGACTATATTCGCTTCCAGGCCAATGAGCTGCGCAAATACTGCAAGAACCAATGGATCACCACCAACTTTATGAGCATGCACAAGGACATCGATCCGTCCCTGTCGGGAAAGGATCTCGACGTCATGACCTGGACGCTCTATCCTGTGCATGGCGACCTCAACGAAGGGCC
>DYKH01000067.1:10237-29624 GCA_020722685.1 Caldithrix sp.
CGCTGGGACATAGACAATCACACGCAAACCACGCGGTGGAACACCACTGAGCACATTCTCAAATACTACAAAGCGCTGAAATGTTTTGGCTGTCCTGTGGATGTTATCACCGAGGACAAGGATTTTTCGCCCTACCCGTTTCTGATTGCACCTGCTTATCAGCTTGTGGATGAAAACTTGGTATCTCGCTGGAGCCAATATGCACAAAATGGCGGGCATTTAGTGCTCTCCTGTCGCACCGGCCAGAAAGACCGGCGCGGGCATTTGTGGGAAGCGCCCTGGGCCAGCCCCATTTATGAGCTGATCGGCGCCAAGATTCCGGCTTACGATCTACTGCCATCCCCTTTCATCGGCAAAGTACAAGTGAAAAATAGGGCCTACGATTGGGGCTCTTGGGCGGACATTCTCGAGCCGCAAGCCGACGCAACCCCGTTGGCTTTTTACGCCGATCAATTCTACATCGGCAACGTCGCGGCGGTCACCCGTAAGCTCGGAAAGGGCACGGTGACCTACATTGGCGTGGACACTTTTAGCGGCAATTTAGAAAAGGATTTGTTGCGCGAAGTATTCGCAGCGGCGGGCGTTCCGGTGCAGAATTTCGACAATCAATTTCTCGTTGATTGGCGTGACGGCTTTTGGGTGGCGACCAATTTCACCGAAAAAAAGCAGACGGCGCCCATACCGAACGGTGCCAAGATATTGATCGGCGCGACGGAGATAGATCCTGCCGGCGTCGCTGTGTGGATGGAATAGTGGTAATCGAACCGACCCTATGCCCCGAGCTCCGTGGGGATTGTTGTCAATGTGACAATTGACGATTGAACGTTGCCTATTGACAATTTGAAAACGGTCAATGTTCAACGTTCAATAGCCAACGTTCAATTAGTGGCGGTCTTTTTGCGATCTTCCCGGAGGCTCTCAGCTTCCGGGAAGATCAAGGTGTGTGTGGACAAAATCTAAATGTCGTTCTGATTTTCGTCCCAATGGGCGGGCTGGCCGTCGTTATAGCCGGGAACCTGCAAGTAGCCAGCGCCGGTCACCGCGTCCCAGAAAATGATCGAGGTGAGCGACTCCGACTTGTCGAAGAATTGGATAGAGCGGTCGTTGTTCTTGACCTTGTACTCCAGCGTGTCACCCTGTTCGGCATGCCCTTGCCAGACGTTGGTGAATAAGAGCACCGCATCCTGATCGCTCTTGTAGCTCCAATCAATGGTTATGACCGGCACCTTGACGCTCGGCTGCTGCGGATCGTAGAACGTCCACTGTCCCTGACTATTCTCCAAATTGGCCCAGCCTTGGTACCAGAGGAAATCGCTGAGCGCCGGTTGGTAAAGCGGATTGGTGACATACATCTCCCAGCGGACTTTTTTGTTGGCGCGATCCACCCAGCCGGCCAAGTCGGCTTTGTACGTGGTCAGGCCAATGGTCACCTGATACACCCAATGGAATTTAGCGTCCTCCTCCAAAGTGGGTTTTTGGGAAGCGGCAGCGACAAAAACGGCCGTGGGGATCGTCAAGTGGGCTACAACGACCGTGTTGATGATAGCCACTCTGACAGCCGCGTTGGTAAAATTTGCCTTGGTGGTAGGCTCAGCGGCTTTGCCAAGCGCGCCGGGATTGCTAAAAGTAGACAGATCCATCTGCATGGATTGCGCCGGCGGCAAGGCTGGCTTTTCCGCCTTGCTTTCTGTAGGATTCTTTTCGCAAGCCAACAAACTGATGATGGCCAAGGCCGCACACAGCCCAAACACGGATCGCTTATGATGACTACTCATTGTCACCTCCAAAATGGTTAACAAAAAACTTGGTGCAGTTTACTGGTTTAGCCACAAGGCGGCTGTGATGCACGGCAAATTTTCGCAAAAGCCAAAAGAGCCGTTCTTTCCGGCCAGCAGATTTCCTTCTCAACGCCGAAATCGCCAAGTCCGCTAAGAAAAGCATGGGAGCATTTAACGAACCCAAATATCGCCGTGTGCTCGACGATCTGAATTACCCAGCGCAAACAGAGCGATTGCTTTTTCCGTGTCAATCCGTGTAGTTCCGTGGTGACCAAATCTTTCCCCAGCACAATAATGTAAGGAGCGGCACTTGCCCGAATATCCCGATATAACGATCTACATAGAACGTCTGGAAGCCTTCCTCAAAGGCAAAACTCTGGAAAAAGTCCGTCTGGCCAGCCCGTTTCTTCTCCGCACCATCGACCCGCCCCTCACCTCAATCACTGGCGCGACAGTTTTAGGTTTCGAGCGCATGGGAAAAAGAATCGTCTTTCTCTTTCCGCGGGAGCATTTCTTAGTCCTGCACCTGATGGTCGCCGGTCGCTTGCATTGGCGCGAGCAAGGCTGCAAGATTCCCGGCAAAATCGGGCTGGCGGCGTTTGATTTTGCCAACGGATCATTGCTGCTCACCGAGGCCGGCACCAAAAAGCGCGCCTCCCTCCACTTGCTCAAAGGGCGAGAGCAGTTGCAGAATTACGATCCCGGGGGATTGGAGCTATTCACTGCGTCCTTGGATGATTTTCGCGCCAAACTTTTGGCGGAGAACCACACCCTCAAACGCTCGCTCACCGATCCCCGGCTATTCAGCGGCATCGGCAATGCTTATTCCGATGAGATACTGCACCGGGCCAAGCTTTCGCCCATCAAGCTCACCCAAAAGCTGTCGGATGAGCAGATAGAGAATTTGTATCAAACGACACGCGCGGTTCTGCTCGAATGGACGCGAAAGCTGCGCGCCGAGGTCGGCGATGGTTTCCCGGAAAAAGTGACCGCTTTTCATGAGGACATGGCCGTGCACGGGCGTTTCGGCAAGCCTTGTCCCGTTTGCGGAACGACCGTCCAACGCATTCGCTATGCTGACAACGAGACCAACTATTGCCCGCGCTGCCAAACGGACGGCAAAATCCTGGCCGACAAATCCCTTTCTCGATTGCTGAAAAGCGACTGGCCGCGGAGGATTGAAGAGCTCGAGTCACTGCAGAAAAAACATCTTTCCTAATCTCGCGCCGACGATCCTCGCCGGCACGTTTACCGGACGTTCTACGTCAGCCCAATGAAACAACGACATGGGTCGGCCCTTCACAAACAGATGGGTTTATCTACGCGATAGATACTGAGCTCATCACCACATTTGCCTTGAAGGCCAAAGCGGCAGGAAGAATGGCGTAAAGTGTTATCGACATAAAGAACGGGCGACGCACTTCTCAAGTGCGTCGCATATTTCAAAACGATATCCAAATCAATTTGCTTTTGCTATTAAAAAATATTTTTCTATTTTTGCTCTGGACTGAACGCGCCTAAGCAATTTTCTCACCTGCAAAAAAAGGCCAAATTATGAAGTGGGTTAGCATTTTTATTGCGCTTTTCGTTTTTGTTACCACGCTTTTTTCTCAAATCGGCAGCCGTACGCAAGTGGCGGTTATGAACCTGGATGCCAGCGGCATCGAAGCTTCGGCCATTATCGCCCTCTCCGACCGGCTGCGCTATGAGCTGCTCAACACCGGACGCTTCGACGTTATGGAGCGTAACCGCATGGACGACATCCTCAAAGAACAGGGTTTTCAACAGAGCGGCTGTACCACCACCGAGTGCGTTGTGGAGGTCGGCAAAATGCTTGGCGTGGCGCGGATGATCTCAGGCAGCGTTGGCAAAGTGGGTCGTATCTATACGCTCTCGGTGCGCATGATCGATATCGAAACCGGCCGCATCATGATCTCCAAAACCGAAGACTGTGAATGTCCCATCGAGAAGGTGCTCACACAATCCATTGGAAATGTGGCCATGAAGCTGGCCGGGCTTGCGCCGGGGCAGACACCTGCCGGGCAGGTCATGCCTACCGTGGTCGAGGGTAAGGGCGATTTTTACTTTAAATCCGATCCCCCGGGCGCCAAGGTTTTCATCAATAACCAGGAAGTTCCGGGACGCACTCCCAATTCGTTGGAAGGTGTGCAAGCCGGTATGCATGTGATCCGCATGGAAACCGAACAATATTCCGGATCGGAAACGGTTTTTCTTGAAGCCAATGAATTCAAGCGCGTCGAGCTGAAATTAGAGCGCTCCAAAGGCGGCCTCAAGGTGATCAGCAATCCTTTTGAAGCTGAGCTGTACATCGATAATGTTAAACGCGGGGTAACGCCATTCACCGCCGTAGGATTAGACGCCGGTGAGCATATCATTCGCGTGAGCAAGGACGGTTACATCGACCACACCGAAGGCGTGCAGGTGAAAGGAGATGAAACTGCGCGCATTGAAGTTAGCCTGCAACAATGGGCTTACCTTACCCTCCACTCTGTACCCGAGGCCTGCAGGTGTATATAGATAATGTCCTTTTGGGTCAATCGCCCTTGCAGCGAGTACGGGTGGAACCGGGCTCACATGAAATCAGTGTTCACAAACCCGGCTACGTGAATTGGCAGCGGATCGATAATCTTGTGCAGGGACGAGAAACCAGCGCTTCCGTAGTTTTGCTTATACCGGCTACCCTGCAGATTACTTCAGACCCTGCCGGTGCAACGATTTTAATCGATGGCGAAACCGTCGGCACCACGCCAGCTACCTTGAAGGATTTGATACCAGGCACACGCAAGGTTCAGTTGGGCGGCAAGCTTTTTGAAGATTGGCTGAATGCTGTGGAACTAAAATCCGGCGAAAAGCAAAGCCTGCACGCCACCTTGACGCTAAAAAAGGGCAGTCTTAAAATCACTGCCAACCAACCAGAAGCACAGATTACTTTGGACGGCAAAAAGGTCGGTTTTACACCATTAGCTCTGCGGAATGTGGAATATGGTACGCATACTATCTTGGCAAGCAAAGCCAATTTCAAGACCGCTGAGAAAAGGATTGAGCTAATGGAAAGGGGCCCACTGGAGGTCAAGTTTAATTTAGAAGTGGCCATGGCCACCATTCGACTAAGTGGTGGGATTCAGGGGGCAAGCGTACGCTTGGACAATAAAGACGCTGGCGCTCTGCCGGTGAAGCCAATGGAAGTACTGCCAGGGCCGCATAGCTTGGCGTTACAGCAAAAAGGCCACGAGAAGGTGAAATATGCTCTGGAACTTGGCCCGAACGAAGTCAAAAAAATCAATGTCGTTTTTAGGCGAAAGACCAGAGGTAAAGCAATTCTGAAATCGCTGCTATTCCCCGGGCTTGGCCAGGGCTATTCCGAACGGCGAGGCCAGGCGGTGCTTTTTCCGGTTCTGGAGCTGGCTGCCATTGGCGGCGCATTATGGGCTACTGGCCAGTATAATAGCAGTATCGATGAATATTCATCTGCTCGTGCTGCTTACTTAAGTGCCTTTAATGATCAAGAGATTGCCAGCAGGCGAACGGCCATGAATGATGCCTATAACGATGTTAATAGCAAGGAGAAGCTGCGCAACGTATTTTTTGGCGCTGCCGCAGGCATTTGGCTGTGGAATATTGTCGATGCCGCGCTTTTCGCACCCAAAGTTGAGTCTTCGCCTAAAATCGGCGCTGAGCATTCGTCGACGACCTTTTACCTGCTGCAAACCCGTGATGGCGTCAAGCTGAACATGAGCATGCATTTTTAAAATTTGCTCGATACCTTCCCGGAAGCTCTGAGCTTCCGGGAGGTGAGTTGTGGGCTGCAAAATTAGAAAGGTAATAGCCATGAAAAAATATTTCTTGCTGTTGATCTGGACTCTGCTGTTTATCTTCTTCTGCAAGGATAAACCCACCGCGCCGAAATATGAAAACCTTTACGATCCTCAATATCTACACGGAGACAACCTTCCTCCGATTGCAGCCTTTACTATCAGCACGACAGATAGCTTCACTTTCACCTTTAATGCCTCTGCTTCACATGATACCGATCCCATTGCTTGCCAACTTTTCTTTCGCTGGGATTGGGAAGGTGACGGTAATTGGGATTTAGATTGGACTATTGAACCAATGGCACAACACATATATTATCAGGGAGGCTCTAAGACAGTAATATTAGAAGTAAGAGGAGTTCAAGGTCTTAAAAGCCAAGCGTCTCAAAAAATAAAAGTAGTCAACAAGGCCGGTATGGTCTTCATCCCGGCCAACTCCTTCCAGATGGGCAGCAGCGAGGGTGGTAGCCACGAGCGACCCATTCATACCGTTTACCTTGATGGCTTTTGGATGGATCGATACGAAGTAACCAACGCGGCCTATAAAATATTCTGCGACGCCACCGGCCGCGGCTATCCTTCCGATCCGGCAAGCGGTTATTTTCTCAATTATCCGAATTATCCAGTGGTCAATGTGAGTTGGAACGATGCTAAAGCTTATGCCGATTGGGTGGGTAAGCGGCTGCCGTCCGAAGCGGAATGGGAATACGCGGCGCGCGGCGGTTTGGCCGGCAAAAAATACCCCTGGGGCGATGAGGATCCGACCACGCGCTGCAACTATTGGTATTACAGCGGCCCGCTCACTAGCCAGATGCCGAATTTCTCCTCTAACCGCGGACCGCTGCCGGTAGGCAGCTTTGCCGCCAACGGCTATGGGTTGTATGACATGGCCGGCAACGTGTGGGAATGGTGCGCAGACTGGTATGATTCAGGTTATTACAGTGTGAGTTCGGCGCAGAATCCACAGGGATCCGCCTCCGGAAGTTATCGTGTGGTTCGGGGCGGCTCGTGGTACGACAATGACTCCAGCATACGGTGCGCGAACCGCAGCAACGATAACCCGGACAATCGGAACTACTACATAGGATTTCGTTGTGTGCGTCAGCCTTAATCGTCGGTGTTAGCTTTGGGCCAGATGGTAATCTTGCGGATGCAGATTATCCCGTGTCTGTTCTGACGACAGGCTTGTTCCTGTCTTAATTCTTACAATGAATTGAGACAAATAAAAAAGGCCGCAGGTAGTAAATATTCTATTGAAGCTTGCGGTCTTTAACCTAGCAAGATCAAACCAATTATTACGCAATACGTGAGGTCAAGCAATAACGACAACTGTTAGGGATGCCGCTATTGTATCATATTGAACTTTGAAAATAGCACAACTCATTATTTTGAGCCAGCACCACGATTCATCGTGGCGCGTAAATACCAAAACAAATGATCGCCATTTTGAGAGAAGTCTCAGAAGAAGCAGGAGAAATCGATGAACCTTTATATTGTGAAGTATGTGGAAACCATGTTGCGTCGGGCAAATTACGAATTTGATGACCAGACAAATTCTTGGTGTGCCAGCGTTGACGCGTTACCCGGCGTTTATGCCCAGGCGGATACGGTCGAAGATGTTCGAGCCGAATTAGCCGAAGTGATTGAGGAGTATGTTTTGGTCTCGTTACAGGAAGGACATCCGTTGCCCAAATTTAAGGATTTTCGTAAGCCAACCAAGGCGGCTGTCCATGGCTAAACTGACACCCATTTCACGGAACGATCTCATTCGAAAACTAAGAAATCTTGGATTTGATGGTCCGTTTGTGGCAACGCGTCACCAATTCATGCTACGAGAAAGCCAGAAGATATTTATTCCCAATCCACATGGTAAAGATATTGGTGTGCCACTTGTACGCCGCATAATAAAACAGCTTCATATCACAGTTGAAGAATTTAGTAAATTATGAGACGTAATAATTTTCCGGCATCTATCCCGCTGCTTGTGAGGTCAATGTGCGACGCACTTCTCAAGTGCGTCGCACATTTTAGTAAGGATTCTAAAACACAAATGAAATATAGAATTTTTTGGCTTTATTTTTTGTTGTTTATCGCCGGTATTTCAGCGCTGCCTTTTGCCCAGAACCTTCACGGAAGTTCCCAGGTTCCGGGAAAATCTGAGTTAGCCATTGGACAGCCTGCGCCTTCCTTCTTCCTCAAAAGCCTCAGCGGTGAGGACTTTTTCCTGCGTGACCACTGCGGCAAGCCGCGGCAAGTATGGCAAAAAAAAACACAGCGCGTTGTCGTCATGAGTTTTTTCGCCACCTATTGCCTTCCCTGCCTAAAAGAAATCCCTGCACTTCATAGCTTATCCGAGGAATTCAAAGAAAAAGCGCTTTTCATCCTCATCGACTTGAAAGAAGAGCCTGATAAAGTGAACGCCTACGTCGCCAAGCATCATATTCACCTTTCCATCTTGCTGGATCGCTTTGGCGTAGTGGCAGAAAAATATGGCGTCAATGCCTTGCCAAGCTTATTCATCATCGACCAGCAGGGCATAGTCCGCCACATCCAGCGCGGCTATCAAAAAAATTTGGCCAAGGATATTCGGGGAGTAATAGCAAAGTATTAACAGAGCAACGTGCAACGCACTTGCGAAGTGCGTTGCTCATTCACGTGTGGTAGCCAGATAGATATGGAAACTTGGAGTATTCGGGTAAAATACAGCCATAGACGGATAATAAAAGGAAGAGGAAATATGAAATTAGCATTGGCATTTTTTGCTCTTTTCTGCTGTACTCAATCTTTGTTTGGGCAAAACCGCATCATCATAAATGCCGATCTGGGGAAAGACACCATCAGCCGCCACATCTACGGACATTTTTCCGAACACTTGGGTCGCTGCATCTACGGCGGCTTCTACGTAGGTGAAGACAACGCCACCATCCCACACACGCGCGGCATACGCAAGGACGTGGTGCAGGCGCTGAAAAGAATGAAAATCCCCAATCTCCGCTGGCCGGGCGGCTGCTTTGCGGACACCTATCACTGGAAGGACGGCATCGGCCCCAAAGCCGGTCGGCCCACCATCGTCAACACCTGGTGGGGCGGCGTGACAGAGGACAACAGCTTTGGCACGCACGAATTCCTCGATCTGTGCGAGCAGTTGGGCGCCGAGCCATACATCACCGGCAACGTCGGCAGTGGGACGGTGCAAGAACTGGCGCAATGGGTGGAATATGTCAATTTTGCTGGCGTCAGTCCCATGTCCAAGCTGAGGAAGGAAAACGGTCACGAGCAAGCGTGGAAAGTCAGATTCTGGGGCGTGGGCAATGAAGCTTGGGGCTGCGGCGGTAACATGCGCGCCGAGCATTATGTGGATGTCTATCGCAAATATGCCACCTTCATGAATGCCTCCTGGGGCGACCTCAAGCTGTTCCGCATCGCCTCCGGCGCCAACTCTGGTGACTATCACTGGACCGAAGTTCTGATGCGCGACATTCCGTTGTCGCTATTGGAAGGGATCGCCCTGCATCATTATTCGGCCATCGATTGGGGAAAGAAAAGCTCGGCCACGAAGTTTGGCGAAGAAGAATATTTTTCCACCATGAAGCGGGCACTGCTCATGGAAGAGCTGGTGCAAAAGCACTCAACCATCATGGACAGATATGATCCGCAGAAACGAGTCGCCTTGGTCGTGGACGAATGGGGCGGCTGGTACAACGTGGAGCCGAACACCAATCCGGCTTTTCTCTACCAGCAAAACACCCTGCGCGACGCCATGATCGCCGGGGTGACGCTGAACATCTTTAACAATCACTGCGATCGCGTGCGCATGGCCAATCTGGCGCAGACCATCAACGTCCTGCAGGCGGTCATTCTGACACAAGAAGAAAAAATGCTGCTGACGCCTACTTATCACGTGATGGAAATGTACGCTGTTCACCAAGACGCGACCTTATTGCCGATTCAAGTACAAAGCGAGGACTATCTCTCGGGCCAGGAAAAACTAAAAGCCATCTCGGCATCGGCATCCAAAGACAAGAACGGCGTGATTCACATTTCTTTGGTGAATATCGACGCGCAAAAAGCACAAGAAGTGTCTCTCGATTTGCGCGGCTACAAGATGAGTTCGGTTTCCGGTCGAATTCTCACTTCGGGAAAATTACAGGACCACAACACCTTTGAAAAGCCGGAGAAGGTCAAGCCGGACGTTTATGACGGTGCGATCATAAACGGGAATCTAGTGAAAGCAAAACTGCCGCCGTTTTCGGTGGTGGTATTGGAGATTAGGTAGAATCTATTGGGAAGCCTGGAGCTTCCGGGAAGATACACAAAACATGGAAGAATGAAATGGAGCAGGTGACTAAGCAACTCAACGAATCCGCCCCTTTGCGGTGGTTTATCTTGGTGCTCATTAGTGTGCTTACTATCGGTACCTATTGGTTCCAGGATTGTTTGGGACCGCTCAAGCCGCTGATGATCAGTCAACTCGGCCTCAACAATAGCCAATTCGGCACCTTGGTCAGCGCCACCACCTGGGCCAACCTCGCCTTAATGATCATCCTCGGCGGCATGGCCTTGGATCGCTGGGGTATTCGCAAGACCGGCATTATTTTCGGCTCGCTCGCTGCCATCGGCGCGGGCTTGGTTGCGTTTGGGAGTATGGGCGCATTCGGTCATGATAAAAAGACCATGCTCACGGTCATGACCATTGGCAGAATCTTGTTCGGCACCGGACTGGAAACCAGTTGCGTGTTGATCTCGCGAATTATTATCAAATGGTTCACAGGGTACGAGCTGGCTTTAGCCATGGCTCTCAACGTGGGATTCGGTCGCTTAGGTACCGCATTCACCAATCTTTTGGGTGTAGAAATCGCCGACGGTAGCGTGACTCGAGGTCTCTCCTTTGCCGCCTCCCTGATCGGTCTTGGTTTGATTTTCTTCTTGGTCTATTTGATCTTTGACGTAAAATTTGACAAACGAGCACAAGAAAGCCCTGATAGCGCCGAGCCGGCCAAGAAGAAGGAATTCGAATTCAGCGACCTAATTGCCCTGATCAGCGATCGCTCCTTCATCTTCATCGCCTTGCTGTGCGTGTCTTTCTACTCGGCCGTCTTTCCCTTCATCCAATACGCACCCGACCTCTTGGTCAATAAATTCGGCTTTTCTCTCGAAATGCCGAGTACCCTCGGGATGAGCTTTTTGGAGAAAGTGTCCGCATTTCTGCATAACGGCCCCAAGGTCACCAGTCTCATCCCCTTCGGCACCATTCTCTTCACGCCGATCTTCGGCAGATTGGTGGACAAGAAGGGCAAAGCTGCTTCGATCATGATGCTGGGATCATTCCTGCTCATCTTTGCCCACCTCTCATTGTCGGTCTTTAACAACCTCGCTCTGGCCTATGCTGGTTTGTTCTGTCTGGGCATCGGCTTTTCACTGGTGCCGGCGGCCATGTGGCCTTCTCTGGCAAAAATAGTGGCTGAACATCGTTTGGGCACTGCATACGGCACCATGTTCACCATCCAGAACTATGGACTGGCCCTATTCTATTGGGGCATCGGCAAAATGGTGGACATAACCAATCCGGAGGTGCTGAGAATCATTGCGGAGCTACGCCGGAAATACGAGAGTATGAGCTGGTCGCCCGATCAGATTGGGCAACAGATTGAGAAGGACATTGCCAGCGGTCTCATTCCGCCGTGGGACTATACCATAGCCATTCTGATGCTGGTACTGTTGGGTGTGATCTCGATCTTTTTGGCCTATCAGCTCAAGCGCGCCGACAAGGCGCAGAACTATGGATTGGAATTGCCGTCCAATGCAAAGAGGAGCTAACGAGAAGAGCAGTCACAAATCCATACCGCTCCATCTCCTCGGAAGCTTGGAGCTTCCGAGTAGGGATTGACAATTGAACGTTGAAGGTTGACAATTAACTATTGGAGAACAATCAATGTTCAACGTTCAATGGCCAACGTTCAATGATGACAGTTGCCCGTTATAATTGTATTCTTGCGCAGCTTGTCAGGAAGAATCCCTTCAAAAGGAAAAACAATCCAAAGACCATAACTCTACACCTTGACAGAATTCCTCCAAAGTGACAACCCGTTTATTGGCTATAAACCAGGCCTAACGACGTTCGTATTCAAACCAAACCAACAAAAACTAACGACACCTTTTAGGAGGCTCTATGCTCAATCTATCAAAACAGTTCTGCAATGGGGTTTTACTCATACTTCTGTTGGCAACCTTGGCAAGCGCACAAAGCGAGCCCAACGTCGCCCCATTTCTCGGCCGCTGGGCGTTGTACCTGCCAAACGGCGCCGGCTGGCTGGAGGTGCGGCAGGAGAACGGCTACCTCGATGCCGATATTTTGTGGTACGGCGGCAGCGTCGTGCCGGTTGATAACGTGTATCTGGATGGCGACAAATTGATCGTCACTCGCAACAGTCAGGCAGTTCGCATGAAGAATGCCGCAGGCGAAGCCACCCGCACGCAAACCATCACAACCCGGCTGGTCTTCTCGCTCTACGGCGACGTGCTGGTGGGCGAAAATTGCGAGCCAAGCAGAAACGGCATCGGCAAGCGAACCACCAAGTTCACCGGCGCCAAAATTCCTGACCTGCCTCCCAAACCGGATCTGACCAAGCTCAAATTCGGCAAGCCGATCACTCTTTTTAACGGCAAGGACCTGACCGGCTGGACCTTGGTCAATCCGAGTGACAAGAACGGCTGGCGGGCTGAAAACGGGACGTTGATCAACGACCCTGTGCAAAAAGAAGGCGAGCCCCATATCAATTACGGCAACCTCAGGACCGAAAAGACATTCGAGGATTTCAATCTTAGAATCGATGTCAATGTGCCCAAGGGAGATAACAGCGGTATTTACTTGCGCGGCATCTACGAGGTGCAGGTGTTGGACAGCTACGGAAAGCCTCTCGACTCCCATCACATGGGCGCCATCTACAGCCGCATCACCCCAAGCGTCGCTGCGGAAAAGCCGGCAGGCGAATGGCAAAGCTTTGACATCACCCTGTGCGATCGGCACGTACATGTTGTGCTGAACGGCAAGACCATCATCGCCAATCAGCCGCTATACGGCGTCACCGGCGGCGCCTTGACCGCCGATGAGTTTTCGCCCGGCCCGATTTATTTGCAGGGCGATCACGGCCATGTCATGTACCGGAACATCGTCTTGACGCCTATTATCAAGTAGCAAAAACGGGCATGAAATTGCAAGCTACCCGGAAGCTTGCAGCCTTCGGGTAGCTTTTCCAGCAGCACAATGCTTTGATGCTGCATAATAAACTCGGAATACCTGCATGCAAGTCCGCATCGATGAATTGCGCAGCTTTTTCGATGACCCATTAAGGCATAAAAGGAGTATGATGAAAGCCGTCAGATTATTGTTGCTTTCCTTGTTTTGTTTGGGACTTCTGAACACTTCTATTCACGCAGATGGAAAACTTTTGCGCAGCGAAAAATGGCAAAAATTCTCTGCGGAGGGAAAACAAGCGGATTTTTATGTAGCCGCAAACGGCAACGACAACTGGTCCGGCACTTTGTCCGAGCCCAATGCCGGAAAAACCGACGGCCCGTTTGCGACCATCGAGCGGGCTCAACGGGCCGTGCGAGATCTCAAGTTAAGGGTGTACAAGCCCAAGAAAAAGCCGGTGGAAAAGCGTTGGATCGGCTCGCCGCATCCTCTGGGAGAAGGCAAAGACATTTTGGTGCTCATCCGTGAGGGATATTACTCTTTGGCGAAGCCGCTGCAATTCGCCCCTGAAGATGGCGGCGAACGGGTCGAGACCGATCTTCCCTCCGGAGCATTTGAGTATCACCATCTGCGGGATCATTACGTCACCTATGCCGCCTATCCGAATGAAAAG
Organism: Caldithrix sp.; assembly: GCA_020722685.1. The sequence continues at coordinate 23,717 of DYKH01000067.1, forward strand.
CCGATCATTTCGGGAGGAAGAAAAGTCAGCAATTGGCGCAAGCAGGGTGATGCCTGGGTTGCGACCATCAAGGACATGCAGGTTCAAAGTTTGGTCGCCAATGGTAGAACGCAGACCTTGGCACGTACTCCCAATTCTGGATTCTTTACTCCGCGCAGTTTTTCCAAATCGAAATCTCAAATACTATTCAGAGCAGGCGAATTAAAGCAATGGCCGGATATGGAAGATAATCGCGTCATCATGCTTCTTCGCTGGCATACCGGCATCAACTCCTTTGCCTCCGTGGATGAGAGCGCGGGTGTTGCGCATCTGAAAAAGCCGCAGCCGGGAATCGTACAAGTGCCGGTGCGCTATTACGTCGAAAACGTGAAGGACTTCTTGGATGCACCAGGAGAATGGTTTTACGATAAAAAAGCAGGTGAATTGAGCTATATTCTACCTGAGCCATTCAGCCATCCGGAGGAAGCCAACCCAGTGGTACCGGTCTTGAGTGAAATTTTCTCCATCAAGGGCGAGGCCGACAAGCCCATTCGCAATTTGCGACTGTACGGCTTGACCATTGAGGCCACGAATCCTGGATCGCAAGCAATCTACTTGGAGTATGCCCATAGTTGCGAGGTGGTCGATTCTAAGATCAGAAGCGTTGGCGGCTGCGCCATCAAGGTTGCAAGAGGATGTTATCAAAATCTTATCTTGAACAATGAGATCGTCGACGCCCAGGGTGGGGCCATCACCATGGCCGGCGATCCACATCCGGAAAAATGGCAGGATATCATTCACGAGAACACCGTTTCCTATAATACTATTGACAATTGCGACGGCATTACCATTTACGTGTCCGACGCGCTGTACACCACCATTTCCCACAATGAGATCACTAACAATCTCGGTCGTTACGTCATCTCCGTCGGCGGCTGGGCGAATTTGGAGGAGGCCATCGACGGCGGCTATCGCGTCGAGTACAACCATATTCATCAAGCGCAAAAGTACGCCGATGATTCCGGGGTGATCAAGACCGCTGGCATGACGCACGACTCCTACATCCGCTACAACTTAATCCATGACGTCAAAGCCGGGTATTTCAATGACAACGTCGGTTTTTGGTATGACAACATGTCCATGGGCTGGATTGTAGAAAAAAACATTTACTACCATCTCGAACAAGGCGAAATGAAACTCTGCGCCGCCTATTTGTCCGACAACGTTTATCGGGACAATTATGTCATCGAGCCGCCGGCGACGGAGCCGGAAAAGATCATCACGGAGGAACCAAAGTTCGAATACGGAAGTCTGAACGTAGCTCCGGCGCATCCTTCGACCAATGATCGAATTCAAACGGGAGATTTTATTATTGCCAGCGCCGAGGTCGCCAACGTTGGCGGCACCGGCATTGCTGATGTGGACCTTTACCTCGACGGTCAGGTTTACGCTTCCCAACAGTTCGCTGTCGTTCACGGCAACAAGCGCACAATCCAATTTGATCTGCGTTTTCATGAGCCGGGCAAACATACCGTCGCCATCGGCACGACACCCTATCAAACTATAGACGTCACCGGCAACGCTTTGTCAGAGTTGTACTCAGGATTGCAGCTTTCTCAAAATATCTTGCCGGAAGGGGACGAGCTGGAAGTTCGCGCAAACATCGAGAACAAGACGGATGATTCGCGCAGCCTCATTGCCAGACTATTCGTAGATGATCGGGTGGTCGATTCTACAATGGTAAGCCTGGCGCCAAGGAGTTCTCAGCCGGTTTCTTTTCGACTCAAGCCAAGTCGTGGCGTTCACACGGCCAGAATCGGCTACAACTCTTCTCAGACTTTCACCGTTTTTCCGCACAAACCCTTCGACCTCAAGAAAGCCAATCTATTGACCTACTGCTCGAGCACCGCTCAGGACTGCGATTTTGCCGGTGACCCAGCAGCTAACAAATATCGAATCTCGGCCGCCGGCGCCGATTTTTATCACGCTGAGGATTCCTACGGAGCGATGTATTTGCCAAAGAAGGTCACCGGCAATTTCGTCGCCACCGTCAAAATGAAGCGGTTTGGCCCGCGAACCCACGAATGGTTCCGCGCCGGGCTTTTCGTTCGCAATGACATCACCCAGTGCTTTGGCCCGGAACGGGGAAGCTTGGGTTCAGTCCTCATGTTCGTCACCCCGGGTCGCGCCGGCATGCAGTGGGACGAGTTCGGGGACGGCTGCATGCACAAAGCCACCAGCCAGAACCATCCGCAAATGGAGCAGTATCCCATATGGATCAAATTGGTGCGGCACGGGGATAGCTTTTCCGGCTATGTGAGCTACGACGGCCAAAACTGGACGGTGGAAACACACACTTCGATCGTTCCGGGAATCGACAAATCCGTCCATCTCGGCCTCGCCGCCGGCTCGTGCGATGAGGTGGCGTATTTCGTAGAGTTTGAGGATTTTCAGTTGCAGGTTGAAGAGGAGGGGTGGAAATAAAGTAGCGGAAGTCATCCTGTTTCCCACGGCTGCCAAAATATTTTCTTGACTTTTTACAATTTTAGTTATAAAGTTCTTGCTCAAAGGATGACCAAGCATGGATAGAAGCACTTCAGCCAAATGAGATAACCATCAAATGGATGAACAGAAACGAAATGAAAACGAGAAAAAATTTGGCCAATGGGAGGAATTATCAAGTGGCGGACGCCGGTATTTTTGTTCTATTCGAGGTCGGCATGGCTGGACAGCACGCTATGTCAAGGAGGTCGACTCTCATGAAAGAACACTAAAATTCTATCAAGAAATATTCAATGAGAAGGGTCAATTGGTAGAAATTCATGAAAAGTATCCTGTGGACAAAGGCCATAGAAAAGTTCAGGGAGATAGGCAATGAAAATTACCCGTCAAAAGATCGCAGAAAAACTGATAGATTATCTCCATCATCGCATCACATTGTCGGATTTAGTCGATTGGGCGGAAGAAGGGATGATGGAAGCAGAGTTTGATGACACGGACGTGAGAAATTTAGCGGATATAGTTGGTCGTGTAGGTTTGGCTGATGTGCGGGAATTCGGTTTGACGTGGGAGGACTGCGAGGCATTCCTATCCCGGTTAGGATATCGAGTCGACATCACGATACGAGAGGCCCCTGAGTTAGTTTGAACCTTTAGTGGCTATTTGTTAGCAACAGTCGAGCTGTGATCTCGATATAATCCGCTTTCTAATCATGAAGAGTTTATCCGTGTCCGCATTATCATGGGATGCTCCTCGTCCACATTAAAAGCCAAACTGCCGCAGGACGATGCCATCGGAAAAATCCACCTTCTCTTATTCCGCCGGCGCAATAAATCCATAATACCTCCCCATCCAATACGGCAGCAGCCAGAACACGCCGTCGCTTTCCGTACGATCAATCTCTCGATGAACCGCTACCCTGGGATTATTATATGAGTCCGCCAGCCGCCAGTGCATCCCAAAAGCGCTGCCGGCTGACGGATTCATCAAATTGACTGAGACGCTGGTATTGCTCTTGGATGACGCGCTCATACACTTCGTAATTTTCGAGCAGTGTACACATATTAGTATAGGCGGTCTCTACGTTAAAGGGGTCACAGGTGAGAACCCCGACGGCTCGACCGCAATAGCTTTCTGCTGAGCCAACATAGGGGATGAGAGCTGAGGCACAGTCTAATACCAGTCTGCCCCAAGTCCGGCGTGGATCCATGCAAAGTACTATATGGGCGTCCAGAAGTTGTTTATAGTATTCTGGCCAAGGTTTACGGATATGGCATTCAATGTCTATGCCAAGCTGTCGAATTGCCTCGGGCTCTGCTTGAGTGGCAACGAAGACTCGGCCTTTGATTTCAGGGTATGCCCGCTGCAATCGCTGAAAAAGTAGCAAGCTGGTAATTCCATTCCTTCCGCGTGCCAGTCCAGCGCCCACCTCGATCAGCCTCTCTTTAGTCTTTGCCGGTCGTTTAGGCAAAGCGTCGGTCCATGCTTTTGGATAAGGGATGCCTAGCCAGTGCACACGTCTTGGGTCGTCTACAAACAATTGATAGTAAGGCACTGCTTCTTCAACTAACACACCCAACAGATCCACTGTTTTGACACACTGGACAAACTGTAGTTGTTGCCGCGGATCCTGATCGGTCACCGCCTGAACCGAACCCTCAATCAGGCCTACAACGGTCAGATTGCGAGAATATTGTTTGATAAATGCGGGCAGACCATAGAGGTTGGCTGTCAGTTCTACGATGGCGATGTCATATGCCTGCAACTGCGCCGGATAGGCGAGAATCCGCTGGAAACTGCGAGTGTCGGCTTCCAGAACGTAAGCCCAGGCGCGACATTCATTAACTGGTACGGTCCATGGTGATCGATCCTCCTGTAGTTGGCTGATGAAACAGATGCGCGGTCGTGGGCCGAGTCTTTGGATTGGCATGCGGGCAGGAGCTACACGAGTATCTGCGGAGGAAGAAGCCACCTCCAGTTCGATGGAGACCCCAGGAGGCAGACCTCTCAAAGCAGACTGTACGCGTTGGGCAATGGGCACCGGCCCTGTCAACTGGCGACCATGGAGGGTCACATGCCCGCAAGGAACCCACTGCCTCAGGGTAGTTGCTTCGGATTGTAAGAGTCGATCCCACATAGGCAATATCCTCTCCCAATCATAGTCCAAGGCAAAACGTTGTGCTTGCTCTCCTTTCGTCTGCAGCAAGGTTGGATCCCGGTAGTATATTTCCAACCTAGTTACGCAATCGTCTATGTCAATTAAAGCCCGCTGAATACCGAAAGGCCCTGCCTGAAAAGCTTTGACTTGGATTAGCTCGCCATGGTTTTCTACCAGTTCAGTATTGGCTGAATAGTCAGGGGCGAAGGGAACGACTCCCGCTGCTGCGGCTTGTAGGGTTGGTAGTCCAAAACCCTCGCCACCCGATGTTAGAAGGTGAACATCAGCCACTTGATAGATACGCGCTAACTCTTCCAATTGGATACCCCGTTCAATTGTGAATCCCTTGGTGAAAACTACTTTCTCACTGATGTTCAGTTCCGTAATTAGCCGCCGTAGATCATACCCGCTAGCCCGAGCTGCCGGATCGTCCGGATCACAATGGAGATGAAGACGGGCATCGTCCTTGCCTTGCGCAAAGCGGGAAAAGATTAGCAGCAGCCGGGGTAACATTTTGCGTGGCTGATTGCGTGCATCCGATAGAATGACGAATTGATTCTGATAGCCCATGGCTTGCTTGGCGGCTTTCTTGTCGGCTGGTGGGCAGAATAGCCTAGTGTTTACACCGTGAGGAATATAGAGGGGATGGAGGCCACAGCGCTCACTTAGGGTTACGCCGTAACGGCTGTAAGCGACTGGAATATCTGCGGCAGCGATGGTGGTAATCCAGTCGTCAGGGATACGACCGTTGGGCAACTCCCCATCCAGTGGATAGTAAAGAATCCAACGTGCTCCGATCCAACGCAGCCAACTTTGAATTTGCGGTTTACGCATAAAGCCCAGCCACCATGGATCGCCCAGAGTGATTACATAATCTGGGAGCAATTCCCTCAGATAGCGTGGGATCAGAGCCTCGCCGAAATGACCATAGCCGAGGGGATATATGGTGCAACCCTCCCACTTGCGGGGCTGGCCAGTAGTTTGCCAGCCCAAAATATCTACCTGATAACCCCGTCGAGCCAAGTCATTTGTCACGACGCGTGTCACCAGTCCTAGCCCAGTAGGAACCTCTGGGCTATCGCTGATCCACATTACTTTCATGGCCTAAGCAAAAGAAATTCTGTGCTAACCGTCTGTCCATGCTCGAACTGGATAGGATGGAGGGCCCGATCATTCTGCTCTGACCACAGGAGCTGAGGGTTATCCTGAACGACTACGATCCAAGAAAACCCCTGCTGGCATCGGAAGCGACTCTCGATAGAGATCTGCCAG
>DYKH01000300.1 GCA_020722685.1 Caldithrix sp.
CATCTTGAACAACCATAAAGCACATTTTACTAAAAAGCAAAAGGTCGTTCGACTTGTTGATTATCTACTGAGACTAGCGAACCTGCATACAAAGATTATCCGAGATATTGCAGAATACGAAAAAGTGCTTTGGTTATCTGAGATACCACATGAAAGGGAATGTTTCACGCAGGCATGGGGAAGCGATGAGGAACATGAGCCGTACGAATGGCTGGAAGTGCAAAACAGGCGAGAGCCAGAATTGCCAACCGTACCTCCTACTTGCAAAGAATGGGTGAACCTATCGGCACTCCTAAACAAGAACGACTTACCCAAACTCCTTCCACAAATCACGCGACAAATCCAGAATCCCAATTGGCACGAGGGATCGGACCAATCGGAGACTATCTCGCACACCGAACAGCTTGAAGATCATTCGGAGATTCAACGAGCATGGAACAGATATGTCAAAGAGAAATGGTTACCATGGATGGAGGAACACAATTCGTGGGAGAAAGTTCACAAGGTCTATTCCAAACTCTTTGCTATCCAACAATCGCAAGTCAAGCTTGGCGAGGAATACGAACTGGTGCTGGGTTTGGGTCTACTGACTTGGCAGACGCCAACCGGGCAGCGTGTCCGACGACATTTGATTGTCGCCGACGCCATACTGGAATTCGAGGCACGCTTAGGCAAATTCACCGTACGGTCGCATACCGAAGGAGCCAAAGTGCGGCCCGAACTTGACATGCTGGACATCGAGGATCAACCAGCACGCGCAGAAGAAACCGCGAGGACTTCTTTAGCAGCAGCTGAAGACGATCCATGGGAGAAAGAATGCGTTGAAGGTGTGCTTCAGGCCTTGGTGCATTCGATTAACTCACAAGGAGATTATGACGGATCGCTGGAAGCAAAAGGAATCCGTGCTACGGAAAAACCCATTGTGGAATATGCTCCCGCCCTTATTCTGCGAAAGCGCTCTGCCAAAGGTCTTACTGAGACCTTGAAACGGATTAAGGAACAGATAGAAGAGGGCGTAAACTTCCCCAGTGGATTCGCCGACCTCGCAGAAATCCGTTCTCAGGATAGCCGCGAACCACCCGGTGATTCGGACGAGGTGGTCCCGGCATTTGACGGCGAGGTCTTCTTCCCTAAACCATCGAACGATGAGCAACGCCGCATCGTCGACAAGATTCGAGCTGCGGATGGCGTACTCGTGCAGGGGCCACCTGGCACAGGCAAATCCCATACCATAGCAAATCTTATTTGCCACTTGCTTGCTACGGGCCAACGTACACTGATCACAGCGAAAACGCCGCGCGCACTTCAAGTTCTTGAAGGACTTTTGCCTGATGAGTTGCGTCCCCTCTGCATCAATCTTCTTGGCAGTGGACTTGAGGAACGCCGCTCTCTCGAATCCAGCGTTGGCGGCATTCTGCGGAAGAATGAGGAGTGGGACATAGGTCGCGCTGAGCGTGAACGTAAGGAACTGGAAAAGCGTCTGCAGACACTCCGCGAGGAGAAAGCGGAGATCAACCGGCAGCTCCGTGCCATCCGGGAATCCGAAACGCACACGCATTCCATTGGGGAAGGAGCCTATCGAGGGACAGCGGCCAGAATTGCCGAAGCGGTTAACCGGGATCGAATCGACTACAAATGGTTCACTGATTCCATTCCTCAGAATAAAGCATGCCCTATATCTCCGGAGGCTTTCCAGAAAGTTCTTAATGCGTTGCGACAATTCACACCAGAGAAGAAACGGGAACTGAAACTTAAATATCCTGATGCATTGCAATCTACCGAATATTTTGCCAATTTGGTGGAGAACGAGAAAGAAGCAATCGAAGAAGAGAAAAGTTGTCTCTATGGGGCTGATGAACATATTGTTGATCTGTTGGTAAGAAACGATACTCACGCTATCGAGGCGATACGTGGAGCTTTCTCAACTTTTCGGAATGCTGTAAGAAGCCTCCTTGCAATGCCACATCCATGGATGAATAATGCATTGCGCGATATTCTGGGAGGCAATTCGATCTTTTGGCATGAACTTTTGCGTGATACTAGCGCCGCTATTGCCTCAGTAGAACAAATTGTTGCGTTCGCAGATGAAACTAGCATCGAATTCACGGATATCTCCGACATTAAAAATCTATATAAGGACGCTAGAATACTGAAAAAGCACATGGAGAATGGTGGGAAACTAGGTTGGGGAATGTTTCGCCCGAGGCTGGTGAAAGAGCGATTATACGTTATCAAAACTGTGAAGATTGGAGGACACCCATGCTCCACAGTCGAACATTTTTCAAGTCTTGTCAAAGCACTATATGTTCGCATTGAATGTGAAAAGGCATGGGGTTTCTGGAAAGGGCGAAGTGAAAAAATTGGGAGATCCTACGTTCTCCAACTCGCCGCTCTCAAGTCTTTGCGCGACGCGCTCAGAAACGCCTTGGCGCTGGAAGAACTTATTGACAAATGCCGTGTAATGCTGAAGCAATGTCCAGGCATAGGCGAACCCGTATGGGCCGACGATTCCCAGATCGAGAGGGTCATCTTATCGTGTAGTCTTGCATTGGGTCGTATTCGCAAGCGACTTGCCACTGAGGAAATTCAAAATATTGAAATTTCGATCTCGCGCATGGCTGACATGGGTAGCATACATCCGGTGACAAAAGAATTGCTGAAGGCCATTCGAAGCCGCGATGTGAGCCTATATGCACAGTGTGTAAAGAAGATCCAAGATCTGAAGACACAGAATCAACGCTTTAAGCATGTTATAGAAGAACTCGATAAACTGCACTCTGATCTTCCGCAATTAACGGAATCCTTGGTAAAAACTTGCAACGAGCCCTATTGGGACGATCGGATCAAACACATTGGTGATGCCTGGAATTGGGGGCAGGCGCGGTACTGGATAGAGGATTACATAAAAAAGGAAGATGCGCCGGCGCTCGCTAAGCGCACCGAGCAGATCGAGGACGAGGTAAACAACATTATCGCAAAGCTTGCCGCGCTTCACGCCTGGTCATTCAGTTTCTCTAGACTCAATGAAGACCATCGTCGCCACATGGAAGCCTGGCAGCAGTCCATGCGGCGGCTTGGTAAGGGGACGGGGAAGCATGCGGCACGCCATCGTCGCGAAGCTCAAGAGCATCTCAATGCATGTCGCGAGGCAGTTCCAGCATGGGTGATGCCACTGCATCGCGTTTGGGATACCATATCTCCCGCACCCGGCATGTTCGATGTGATTATCGTTGACGAGGCTTCGCAATGTGGGCTAGAGGGTCTACCATTATTTTATCTGGGTAAAAAAGTGATAATCGTTGGCGACGACAAGCAGATAAGTCCGGATGCTATAGGTATTCCTCGCGATACGGTTCACCGCCTTATGGAAGAGTTTCTTTACGATTTCATATTCAAGTCGTCCTTTGATATTGAAAGCAGCTTATTCGATCACGGGAAACTTCGGTATGGAACTCAACGTATTACACTTCGCGAACACTTCCGCTGTATGCCAGAGATCATACGTTTCAGCAACGACCTTTCCTATTCGGATACACCGTTGATTCCTTTGAGGCAATATGGCCCGAACAGGCTACCACCGCTTGAGCATGTCTTTGTAAGCGGGGGGTATCGGGAAGGTTCAAACAACCAAGTGATCAACCAACCAGAGGCCAAAGCAATTGTCGAAAGAATATCCAAAATGTGCAATGACAGCAGATATGATGGTAAGACGATGGGCGTGGTGGTTCTTCAAGGTGAAGCACAAGCAGCCTTGATTGAGAGTCAATTACTTGAAAAAATAGGAGCCGAGGAAATGGAAAAACGCCGCCTTGTTTGCGGAAATCCCTATAGCTTCCAGGGGGATGAGCGCGATATTATGTTGCTGTCCCTCGTCGCGGCCAGCAATGAAAGAATTGGGCCTTTAACAAAAGCAGCTGACGAACGGCGATTTAATGTCGCGGCAAGCCGCGCCAGAGATCAAATGATTCTTTTCCATTCCGTAACCAGTGATTATCTCAGTGTCTATGACCTGCGGCTAAGGTTGCTCAATTTCTTCGAAAACACAAAGCCGCAACAGATTGCCGGAATTGAACGAAATGAACTGGAGCGACGGGCATACGAGGATAATCGGAGTGTTATGAGTCCTCCCGCGCCATTCGATAGCTGGTTCGAGGTAGATGTTGCCTTGGAACTGCTTCGCAAGAATTTCACAGTTCTTTCACAGTACAAAGTTGCAGGCAAAAGAATTGACCTCGTGGTTGAGGGCGGACAGGCTCGGCTGGCGGTTGAGTGCGATGGAGACAATTGGCACGGTGCTGACTCTTACGAGGCAGACATGCAACGCCAACGGCAATTGGAGCGATGTGGTTGGGAGTTCTTCCGCGTGAGAGAATCAGCCTTTTATGCAAACAAAGAGACCGCACTTGCAGGGCTCTGGGGAATGTTAGAAGAACGAGGTATTTCTCCAAACTCAAAACGATCAAATTTATCTCGGCAATTTGATGTGGAAAATGATCAATAGGGCAAGACCTGAATTGAGGCTAAATTAGATGACGATGGAATGGGCGACTATGAAAATTCTTAATCTAATGATTTGCAAAACGAATTTGTGGCATCTAGTTGTAGTTGTAGAGTAAAGGATATCACATTATTAAATCATTTAAATAAAACATTCTCGTAATTACTCAGGTATTGTTGTTTCGAGCAAAAGCGAGAAACCTTAAACTGTTGGCTAAGATTTCTCAGTCGCTTACGCTCCTCCGAAATTACAGAATAGGCTTTGAATACCATCAAAATTGACATGGCTAAGCAGTTACCCAATTTTTGAATTTTTACTGATTTGGTGACGTGGAATCAGGGTATAAATTGGTTGGTTAATTGCATTTCTCCAGGATTTAAACCGATCCCTTATTTCTCTGAAATACGACTTGCGCTATGTAACTAATCCGATTTTTTCCCCTCCCTAAGCTGGGCTGAATCTCTACTGTAATTAGATAATGATTGACTGAGATGAGATTAATATCCTAGCAATAAAATTCTATGGTAAAATCCTTTTCGCCGCAGGG
>DYKH01000301.1 GCA_020722685.1 Caldithrix sp.
AGTGTGAGCAGCTTTTCCATATCCGGCTGATGGTAGCCGCCGACATTCGGTAGGGTTAGCGCGGCAGGCGGGTAATCGCTGTGGCTGACCACGCCGACCAGTTGCGAGCCTGCGCCGACGGCATAGACCATTTCAGTCAGATGCGGCGCGAGGCTGACGATGCGCTGCGCGGGTTGTGGCAGACAAAACGGCGAGCCGTCGAGGTTTTTCACGCAGATTTCGGCGGCTTGGGCATGCAATGCGCTGATGAAGCAAAAAAACGTGGCAAACAGGATTGAAAGGGCGATTTGCATACCGTTATCCGTGACGACAAAGCTGTGGCTGGCTCCACGAAGATGGTTGGGCTTGAGTCAAATGGGAACAATAGCGGATGCGCGGATGTTGAGTCTGTGTGTAGCTGCTGTCAATGACCGGGCTTGAATGGCAACTTTGTCAGTACATCATCTGTACAGCTATGCTGAGCCAACGCAAAATCAGCCCGGAGTCTGAGGCCATGAATCCACCTAACCTCGCCAAGACCGAACGCATTGACATTCGTACCAGCACGCCGGTCAAGCAACTGCTGCAAGAATCCGCGCGCGCCTGCCATAAGAACGTCAGCGAGTTTTTGCTCGACGCAGGTGTTACTGCCGCCGCGCAAACGCTAGCGGATCGTCGGCAGTTCGCTATGGACGACTCGCAATGGCAGTCATTTCAGGAAGCGCTGGATCGTCCAGTGCAAAGCAAACCGCGTCTTAAAAAGCTACTGCATGACTCTGGAGTGCTTGATTGAGTCAAGACTAGGTCGTCCACCTCCCTGAAACACACGTGAGCGAAGACCAGACGATTGAACCGCAAGACGACGGGCGAGAAAAGCTAAGCGCCACGGTCAAAGACTCCTTGGAGCTACGCTGGTGGCTGCTGGGCTATGCCGATGGCGTGGAGGTGCAGGAACCCGAGGCGCTCAGGGATGAGTTTGTTGAAATTGCCAAAGGCTTTCGGGCGGTCTATCTAAAGAAAAAAGCCTGATTGGGCGGAATCAGGCTTTCAGAGGAAAAACGATTAGGCTAAATGGATTTTCCACATCCCTCGCTCGCCACCTTCAACCCAACTGCCTTCTAAAATTACGGAGTCGGGGAACATGTGGAGCGAGGCTTTACCAGAAACCTCTGGATATTCCAAAGAAAAATGCCCCATACCAATTTCATGGCCTACATATTGGGCGATTCCACCGTCCTCAAGTTCATACTCTACAAGGATACGGCCATCCTCGATTTTGACGACGCAATCATAGTTTTCAGATGCTTCATCGTCGTTAAAGTACAAAGAGGTCATCTTGCTGTTGTGCCAAATCGTCATATTTAACTCCGTTAATTTAGAAATCATGGATAAAAGGTTTGGCGCTTCAGTCCCGATTGAGCCGGGGTAAAGCGCCTTGCCACTCAAGGTAGGTTTAAGAATGGTTACTCTTCGACGAGCGAACGTAACTACTGCATAAACTCATCAAAAATCGGTGCTTTTATTCACTGGAACGACATACACAGAAATGCCAAGAATGTCGGCAAGATTTTGCAGTGATATTGGAAGCTCTCGTTCGGTAACTAGGACTGCGCGTGCTGTAGGTGGCGACAGCATGGCCTTTTGCTCTGACCGAAGTAGTGCCTGATATTTTACTGCCTGAAATATGCCACGATTTAAATCTGCCTCATTTGAAATAATTGACTTGACTTCAACGCCAAGAAAACCATTTTTCATTGCAAAAACAATATCTGCTTTGTCCTTGGATGCAAATAAATACTCCATTTGACCTTTCTTTGCGTCCTTTGAGAGACCCACGACGGCAGGGTTTTCCGCTACAAACTTTTTTAATGCCTGATGTTCTTTGCTCTCTCCCTCAGATGACCACCCACCTCTACCTGGCTGCTTTATCTCGTCAGGTGCGTCATCTTCGTCAGTTATACCAGTATGGATAGGGTGTAGGCCGAATTTTTTCAAAACATCATCCCAACGCTGATAAGCGAATATATCTTGGTGAATTTCTTCGATGACCGCTCGTTTTTCATCCTCGGGCATATTGTCAATTTTTTTATCTGAGTCGTAATATTGCTGCAGAAAGTAGTTGACCCCATCGCCCGGGAGACCATTCCTAGCATTAACTACCAGCGCATTTAGTGGGGGAATGGTTTCGCCCCATTCTATTTCTGTATCAATCAGTGCTCTACCGATAGCACCTGCTACTCCTCCGTATTTGGGAGCCATAACATGATGACCAATCCCTCTACTGACAATTTCCTGATCCAGCTTCCCATAAGTTATTGTTTTACCATTCTTTGCACACCAGATTAGTAGTGGCAATGCAGCGAGCGCGGTTGCACTTGTCCAAGTGTTAGCTTGAAGTGATTCGGGTAAAGACATGCTGTTCTCCTGTATGAAATAAAGCGATTTACAAAAAACCAATCCGACGATTCGCCAGTCCAGATTTTATCCCACATTCCTGAATTAACCCTTCAGCCAATGCCCCAGCCGTGGCAAACGGCTTGAAACGATGCTGTCGCGCCAAGGCGGCAAAGTCGCCGGGGGTGACAATTTCAAGCGATAAGACACTTTGTGATGCTTTGGTGACACCCGCGTGAAGGCCAAGGGTTTTGCACCAGCGGGCGAATAAGCGCCTGACTTGTTCCGGGCGCAGGTAGTCAAAGCGGATTTTGAGGTCGAAGCGGCGCAGGGAGGCCGGGTCGAGGCCATCCATCAGGTTGGTGGAGGCGATGAAGACGCCTTCGAAGCGTTCCATTTGGGTGAGCATTTCATTGACCATGCTGACTTCCCAGCCGTTGCGCGCCTTGCTGCGCTCTTGCAGAAAGCTGTCCACTTCATCAATCAGCAGCAGTGCGCCTTCGTCGCTGGCCTCGCGGAAGGCTTGCGCCATATTGCGCTCGGTTCCGCCGACAAAGGGATTAAGCAGATCGGAGGCTTTTTTCAGCAGCAAGGGGCGGTCGGCCTGTTCAGCCAGCCATTGCGCATAGGCGGTTTTGCCGGTTCCGGGTGGCCCGTACAGGCAGATGCGCGCCGAGGCGTGACGCTGGCTGAGGTGTTGTGCCAGTGCGTGCAGGTCGGTGTCGGCCTGAGTGTGCGCCGGGTCGTACACGCTACGGGCGTGTTCGTGCGCGGGAATGTCCAAGCCCTTGTGACCTTGGGCGCGCAGGGTTTCGTCCATCAGGCGGATGAGGGTTTTTTCGCTGTCGGCGGGGTCAAGCCGTTCGCCGTGGGCTTTGCTGTGGCGCTTGGCACGCTGGGCGTGGTGGTGAATGCGCTCGGTCACGTTGCCGACGCGCTGCATGATGGCGGGGCTGAGGTGGGCGTGTCCGGCCATGCACTCCAGGGTGGCGGGGCTGGCGAGATGCCCAACCATGCCTTCGGCCATGATGCGGCGCTGTGCCCGCGTGGGTTGTTTGACCTCCAGCACCAGATCAAAGCGGCGGATGTAGGCGGGTTCCATTCTGTCGATATGATTGACCAGCCACAGCGTCGGCACGGCATTGTTTTCCAGAGCCTGGCTCATCCAGCCCTTGGCTCGGCGATCATCCTCGCCGATGCTAAAAAACGGGTCGCCTCGGACAAAAGCATCTTCAGCTTCGTCGAAAATCAGCATGGTCGCCTGGTTTTGCAGCATGACGTTGGCCGTAATCCACGCGCGGATGCGCCGCACGCCGTCACTGATATGGCCACTATCGTTTTCGTAGCAGACTTCATAACCTGGCACGCCTGCAAGCTGCACCATCAGCCGCGATAACTCGGTTTTGCCAGTGCCGGGTTCGCCATAGAGCAGTACATTGACCCCGCTACGCTGCGAAGAGATGGCTTCGCGCAGCAGCTCGCGCAGGATGGCGAATTCATGACGCATGTGGCTGTAGTGCTCGGCACGCAGGCTGGGCGCCTGGCAGGGCTGGAATACGCCCTTGAAAATTTCAGTGCTGTCGAACTCCTGCATAGTCAGCATGTTGCGGGCGAAGCTGGGTGACAACACCGAAAAAAAGTCGCGCAGGGAGTCCGCCTGAGATTCTGCATTGAATTGATAGAGCTCGGCGCGCGCCATCGCGCTACCTTCTGCAAGCGCTTTATCAATGTTAGCTTCGGATTCATTCAGCAGGCTGGCGAGAATGCGCACACACTGCATGGGCGTGATGCTGTCCACACACCCTGCCGCGATATTCAGGGCAGGGTCAGCGTGCAGCAAAATGGCGAAGCGCAGCAATTTGATCTCACACGCGGATGCGCCGAGTGTTTCGCCGAGCAGGCGGGTGTTATTCAGTAAGGCAGCGGGCAGGGCATCCTCGCGCATTGGGGTATCTATCAGTGCTTGCCAATGCCGATGTAGAAATTCCTGTAGTGCCCCATTTTCAAATTCGTCCATGGAAATTTTTTTCGTGGGCGCAAGACCAAGGTGTGAAAGTACAGGCGTGTCCAGAAAATAGGTTTCCATACCTCCATGCACTACCAGCAGTTCTAGCGCCCAGTGCCGTACCGGGTGCTCAGGGGTGACCGTGTAGTTTAGACACACATAGCCGGTAGTATTTTTGAGGCGGCGTTTACGCATGGGTTTACCCTCATGATCTTGAGTCGATGCGGGCATTTTATGCTGGGGGTACGTCAATACGTGACGTTTTGGATTGAAGTTACAAACTCGTTAGAATAAGTGTGCGCAAACGGCGTTGTGACGCGGTTTCAGGTGTTTTGTGGTGTTGCGTAAGAGCGAATTGTCGATGCTTTTTACCCGGTCTTATTAGGCTGTGTGTTTGAAAAAATGACGCTTATGCAAGCGTGATGGCTAAAACAAGTAGCAGCATGATTGTCTCCGTGACTTCGATGCCTGCACCGAGCATGTCGCCGCTCATGCCACCGATGCGATGCAGTAAAAACCAGCCCCACGCGGCTAAAAGCAGCGGCGCGAGCCATAGGGCGGGTGTCCACGCCGA
>DYKH01000302.1 GCA_020722685.1 Caldithrix sp.
AGTCCGAGGCGTAGTTGCAACAGGTATCGACCTCTGGAGAGGTCTCCTACGCCTAATATTACCGGTTACAAATTGTAGGACGACTCTGCGAGTCCGAACTGCGTCGGCCGTTGCACTCTTTTTGGTGCTTCAGCTTTCGGCGGCGGCTACGGCACAGACGGTTAGCGGCGTCGGCACCACTTCATCCGCATTTCTTAAGATCGGCGTCGGCGGTCGGGCGTTGGCCATGGGCGAGGCTCAGTCGACCCAGGCGGAAGATGTCACAGCGCTCTTTTGGAATCCGGCGGGTTTGGCGCGGCTGGAGCGCACGCAGATTCTGCTGAACCATTTTGACTATCTCGTGGACATGAGCTACGAGTATGCCGGCATGGCCCTGCCGATACAGAACGTCGGCACATTCGGCTTGTTTTTCTCCTATCTGGGAATGCCGGACATCGAGCGCACTTCCATCACCTTTCCCGAAGGCACCGGAGAAATGGTCGGCGCCAATTCTTTCTCCGTCGGCATCAGCTACGCGCGCGCATTGACCGATCGCTTCTCCATCGGCGGCAATGCCAAGATGATCAAGGAGACTCTGTGGCATAGTCACGCCACTGGAGTGGCGGCGGACATTGGCGTCATGTACTCCACTTTTTTCAAGAATCTGAAAATCGGCATGTCCATCAGCAATTTTGGCTCGGACATGCAGATGGACGGCCGCGACATGCTGGTGCAGCACGACATCGACGCTCTTAGCAACGGCAACAACGGCAATATCAACGCGAATCTGGACACGGATGCTTTCCCCATGCCGATCCTGTTCCGTGTCGGGCTTTCCGCTAATTTCGCCCGAGATTTCCTCAATCTGCAAAGCCATGATTTGATTTTTGCTGTGGACGCTGTGCATCCCAACGACAACCGCGAGTACCTCAATGTGGGTGGCGAATATCGCTTTAAGAATCTGCTGGCTTTGCGAGCCGGTTACCGGCAGCTCTTCCTCGATGATCGCCAAGGCGGTCTGACTTTTGGCTTCGGCTTGCACTTTAAAGTGATGGCCAACGAGCTAACTTTTGACTTTGCCAACGTCGACTATGGCATCCTCGACAGGCAAAACAAGTTTTCCCTCATCTTGACCCTTTAGGCCATGAGGAGCTAAGAACATGAAACGTAGCATTTCTATCATACTGGCGCTCTTTGGCTTTTTGCTGGGTGCGTTCGCGCAAGATCAACATGGCAGCAATCAATATCGTGCCCGCAATGTGCATGCGGGCAATTTGATCCGGGTGACTTTTTATAACCACGGCATGCTGGGCGCAATCCGCGGCGACCAGAGTCTGGTTTACGCGGGTGAATGGCCCATCAACTCCGGTTTGGTGCAAATGGGCAACGCCTCTTCCTTCGTAGGCACAACGATCAGAACTTTTGCCGGCATCGATTCGATCGGTGATTCCACCTACGTCGATCTCACACCGGTGATCTTTTGTCAAGGCTGGGACCCCAATGCTTTCTCCCATGACTCCCTTGGCAGGTTTTTAGGTTTCGAGCCCTTGCCCGGTTATTTTAACCTCGCCAATAAAGAAAAGGACCCGTACCATGCGGTGGCCATGAGCCATCAGGCATATACCTGGCCCGCTTTTTGGCCGGATAAATTGGAAGACCCGGTGGACGCCGGCTGGCGCGGGCATTGGAACGGCTATTTCGGCAAGGACCAAAAAAATGCCGACGAAGAGAGTTATTACGCTCTCGATGATTATCAATTCAATAAGAAGATTGCCGGTCTGCGACTCCCTCACCCCATTTCTTCCGAGTCATTGCGAGGAGGATTGGGACTGAAACAATTTGTGCGCGGCTTACAGTGGTCCAATCCCGATGCCCAGGACTGCATCTTTTGGATTTATCGCATCCAGAACATCGGCGAGCTGAAACTATACCAGACGGTCTTCGGCTTGAATGTGGGCGCCTCCATTGGGGCGCGCCTCTCGGGAAACAGTGACTATGATGACGATTGTGCTACCTTTTATCGCGAGATCGACCTGACCGTGAACTATGACTGGGATAATGTCGGTACCGGTGGCTACACACCGGTGCCGTGGGTTGGCTTTGCTTTCTTGGAAAGCCCGGGAAATGCGCTGGATGGGATTGACAACGATGGGGACGGACTCAACGCACCCGGAGGCGGACACCTCATTACCCAAGCCGACTTTTTGAAATTTTATAATATCGGCGATCCGGTCGTGCTGATAGACTATGCGAGCGCCGATTACCGGCGCACCATCAGCACCATGCCGGCGGAAGGAGTGCGCATTCAATTCAAAGGCACTACGTACATTAAAAAGCCTAATGCGCCGTTACAGGAAATTCCGCGCAACGGCATCGACGACAATCTCAACGGCTATATCGACGAAAGCGATGGCGCCGTTGCGCCTGATTCCATGACCTATTACCTCTACATCCGCGATCCCAAATACAACAATCGCGATTACCTGGCCAAAGACTATCTGACCGGTGAGGGTTTGGCCAATCTGATGATCGACGAAAGGCGGGACGACGGCATCGACAACAACAATGACTGGGACGCCAACACCGATGACGTCGGCCTAGACGGCAAGAGCGGCACCGGAGACGCCGGGGAAGGCGACGGTCTGCCGACGGCCGGTCAAGGCAATCTTCCCGGCGAGCCGAACGTCGACCGCACCGACGTAGATGAATCGGACCAGATTGGTCTCACCAGCTTTATTTTCTACGAGTATGGCGCAGTCACCTACAGCAACGACGCGCAAATGTGGGACGTCTCCCGGCCGGGATTTTTTGATGGGCACCTGGAGAACGTCGATGCGGATTACATATTCTCCTGCGGTTACTTCCCGCTCCTACCCGGTCTGGAGGAATCCTTTTCGGTGGCGATGATCTACGGTGAGGATCAAGCAGACATTCTGCGCAACAAGGACATTGTGCAAAAGATTTACAACTCGAACTATAATTTCGCCGTGGCCCCGGAAAAGCCGCGGGTTCGGGCCGTGGCCGGCGACAAGAAAGTCACCCTGTACTGGGATGCCCGATCGGAAACGGATAGCTACGATCGCTACCTCCGCGTCTACGATTTTGAGGGCTATAAAATCTATCGCGCCACTGATCCAGGTTTTTCCGATGCCGGCTCGATCTCCGATGGCTACGGCTATCCGCGCTTTGTCAAACCTTTGGCGATTTATGACCGCGTCGATAGTGTCTTCGGTTTCTTCCCCAAAACCTACGGCACCGGCGTGCAGTTCAATATGGGCAGCGAGACGGGTTTGGCGCACACGTTTGTCGATTCGCCGCTGGTGAACGGCAAGCGCTATTTCTATGCGGTCACCGCCTACGACAAGGGCGATGTAGACAAGAACATCGCCCCATCCGAGACCAACATGTTCGTCACCGTGGACGCTTCTGGCAAGATTAGCACCGGCGAGAACGTCGTTGTCGTGGTGCCGCAAGCGCCGTCCCTCGGCTATCAGCAGCCGGAAATCAGCGAGCAACCCAAATTGGTCGGCTCCGGGATTTCCAGCGGCAGGGTAGAGGTCAAGTACCTGCAGCCCGAAGCATTGGTGGACGGGGATCGCTACGAGGTGCAGTTCCTCGACATCTCGATGGATCACCGAGACAACGACCATAATGGGCTGACCGATGGCGCTGATCGCGGCGAGTTGATGCCGACGCTGACCACCGGATTTGTGCTCAAGAACCTGACTCGCACCATCCCCAATGATACTGTCTGGTTTTTCAACTATCGGCAGGAATTGGGTGAGTGGAAGATGGTGGAGAGTCTGTACGAAGACAACGACGGCGATCCCAGAACCTTGAAGGCAACCGTGCAAGGAATGGAATTTTCCATCTATAATCCTCCGCCCGGTCTGGTCGATCTGCCAGCAAGGAGCATCTACAATGGCGTGCAATGGAGCCGGAATATCGACTATTTTGAGTCCTACAATATTCGCTTCGAGAAATTCAATCTCGGCGGTTTCGCACCCGGTACGGAATATCCGCGCCAGTATCAGGTGGTGTTTTATGATCAAATTGTCAAGACATCCGATCTGCTGAGGGTGAAATTGGCCACCACGAATTCGTATATTCCGCTGCCGCCCAAAGACGTCAACTATCGCATTTTCGACAAGCAGACAGGAGAAGAGTTGCCCTTTGCGGTGGTCGATGGCACGCTGACGCCCAAGCTGGTGCAGCCGGGATTTTTCTCGGCCAAAGATCGCATTATCCTGTTCGAAAAACTGGGCAACGATTCGACGGTGGTGACCTACAACATTCTTAACAACAGCAGTGAGGACACCGTATTCTATAATCGGTACGGGCGGATGCTCGGCGCCGGTGATACTTTGAACGTTTATCCGGAATTCCCCTTCACCGGCGATACCCGCTACCAGTTTGCTGTCAGAGGGCAAAAAGTGGATCGCGCTTATGCGAAGGACAATCTGGAGAAAATCAAGGTGGTGCCAAATCCATACGTGGTGACGGCCGCTTGGGAACCGCTGAATCCTTATTCCAGCGGTCGCGGGCCTCGCTCTGTGCAGTTCATCCACCTGCCGCAAAAGTGCACCATCCGCATCTTTGCCGTGGACGGCACGTTGGTGCGCACCTTGGAGCATGATTCGCCTATGACCGACGGCTCCCATGAATGGGATTTGCTCACCAAGGATAATATGGATCTTGCGTATGGCATCTATATTTATCACATTGATGCGCCCGGCATAGGTGAAAAAACCGGTAGGATACTCATTATCAAATAAGGTCTGACCGAAAACCACCATTTTGGTCAAAGCAGCAACAATCTGTTGGAGTGCCAGACTTGTTTGGCGTCATGTGCTTGTTAAGGAGTAAAGTGTAAGCAAAGCACGTCATTCAGAAAGAATCTTTTCACTTTCACGAACTATACTCGTTGAGGGTAGAAATTTCATCCATCTTGTCATTCCTGCGCATGCA
>DYKH01000303.1 GCA_020722685.1 Caldithrix sp.
CCGTAGGAGGCGTCTCCCGACGCCGATCAACGATCAATAACACACAACTCGAACTCGGAGAGTTCTCCTACGTTTCGTGAGACGCAACGAAAACTAACAAGGAGGAAATCACCATGCCCAGAAGAGCTTTTTTATCATCCACCAGCGGAGCGGCGGCCGGATTAGCATTCGTTCATAAAAACGCCGATCAAACGCAAACAGACAGCGCGCAAAAATCCGGCAACGTCTACAGGGGTATCAATCTCGAGTTCGTTCGTCACGAGGACAAGCCTTTTGAATGGGCGGTGGACAAAGCCGCCGAGTAGGGCTATGCCTACGTGGAACCGATGGTGCATTGGGATCGCGAGCTATTCAGCGAAGCCGGCTATTTTCACAGCGTCTCCATGCTGGACGATCCTTATCGCATCCAGTGCACCTGCATGCAAAAGACATTTCCTTGCAGCAATCAAAAAGCGAGCGCGGCAAAGTCACCGGCACACCGGTGGGCTGCGCTTGCGTGGACGGCGTGATCGATTGGAAAAAGGTGGTTGACATCTGTAAGAAAATAGGCCGGGACATCGTCCTTTCTGTCGAATGCGGAACGGTCGAGCAAGCGGCTAAGAGCATTGCCTACTTGAAAGGTCTCAGCTAATTGTGTAAAATGGCCACAAGCCAAAATCCAACTTGTCATTCTGACAGGGTTTGGAACCCTGTCGGAGTTACGTAACAAGGAGAAAAATAGATGAAGATTGATCTGTCTCGACGAAGCTTTTTGAAAAGCACTGCCATGACCACAGCTTTGGCGGCTGTTCCTTCCATCCTTCGCGGTCACCCCTGGGAACGGCGGTTCTTCAATGACCCGGAAACGGGCGTGCGCATTATGCAGGCCACCTCTTTTCCCACCGTGAACATGAACATGTATTTTCACAGCCGTTGCTGGACGCCGGATGCCAAGACCTTCCTGTTTTGGTCCATGACCCAGCCCAAACGCGGCGGCATCTTTGATCTGCATCGCATGAACGTGGATGGAACAGACTTTGAGCAACTCACCGAAGGAAAATCCCTCAGCAATACTTCGCTCCGCCCGGACGGCGGTCTGGTCTACTTTACCAGCGGCGATTCTGTGTACACGTTGGACATCCTCTCACGGGCGGAAAAGCAGGTGGCCGTTTTGAAGAAGGCGACTGCATCCGGCGGCATCGGCAGCTTTACCGATGACGGCCGGCGCTATTGCTTCAACGTGCTGCTGGCAGACAAGAAGATGGGAATCGGCTATTTGGATACCGCCAACAACAAAGTGTCCATCATGCCGCGGTCTTTCAACCATCTCTCGCATCTGCAAATCGAGCCGCGCGATGGTCGCCTTTTCCACTACATCGGCGAACAAAGTGCGCAGGGGTACTCCCTCTATGTCATCGACGAGGACGGGCACAACGAGCAAGCCCTGCCAATAACAGACGAAAACGGCCACGAAGCATGGCTCGGCCCAACGGGCAAGATCTATTCAGCGCTCAAAGGCGAGACACGCGGAATCTTGGTTGCGGCGCCGGGCGATACCAAGCCGGTCATGCTGGCGCAGGGCCCGCCCAACTTTTGGCATCCCGGCTGTGATCCTGAGGGAAAATGGATCGTTTCGGACACGAACGCACCGGATGACGGCTTGCAACTCATTTGCGTCGGAACCGGGCGGCTGTGCCGCTTGGCTCGCTCCGAAAGTCAGCACGGACATGCGCAATGGACGCATCCGCACCCATCGGTTAGTCCTGGAGCAAAGTACGTTCTCTTTAATTCTACTCGCACCGGAATCCCTCACGTTTACATCGCTGAGATTCCCGAGGAGATGAAGGCCAAATTGCAGGTGCCTTTTCAGGAGCACGTGCACTAAGGCCCAAGCCTGCAAATGGACTCTCAAGCTCAAATATCCAAGCCAATTCCTGAGAATGAATTCTCAGGCTCAAGAATGCAAGTCACCCAAAGGCGACTGTCGCCTTTGGGTGGTCTAGCTAAAACCTGCGATCTTTCTCGAAGCAGGAATTTTGCAGAAACCAGCCAATAACGCTAACCAGGAAGCAATCTGATGCAAAGACGAAACGCTCTATTCCTTTTTTTGTGTACAATCCCGACGCTCGTCTTCAGTGTAGGGCATAACGATTTCAACGGCTCATGGGAGCTGGTGCCGCAAAAAAGCACGGTCATCTCCCTGTACAACTCTCTCGTTATCGACATGAGTATTCGTGATGGCAAATTGACGCTGATCCAAAAATGGGGCACGCGTGCAAGGGATGCTTATAGCGACACCGTACGGTTAACCACCGACGGCAAAAAGTGTCTGATGCCGCTGCAGCATCAAGTCGCGCCGACCAACGTGTTCCTGGGCATCATGAACCTCACTGGTGGACGGCGCGAGATGAGTGCGTCTTTCAGCGCCGAGGGAACGGTATTGACCATTCAAGAAAAACTGACCGTACTCTGTTCGCAGGGCACCAGTGAAATCAATGCCACCCATACGTATTCCCTTTCGGTTCCGGAGCAAATCGTCACCTACACGGTCCGGCGTGCGACGCGCAAAAGAGGCGTCGGTCTCACCTATACGTTGAAACGCGCCGGCAGTCGAAAGGCTTATTACATGCGACTGGAAGATGATTGGGCCATGGACGGCAAGCTGCCGCAACAAGCCTTTCTCATCTCGTTGCAAGGTTTGGCGAACGCCGATGGCCCCAAAATGTACTTCATCTACCCAGAGAAATGGGATTTCCATTATACCCCCGGTCTGTTCGATTTTCTGCAAAACGAGCGCTATTTCTCCTTCAAGCCGCTGGGCACACCGGAGCAGGCTTTGAGCACCTTTCGAGATCAGGTCCGCGCCTATGTTGTCTGGGATAAATCGGTGCGCACCTCTCTGATCGTCGCCTTTACCGTCGCGGGTTTGGAGAAGGCTGTGGTCGTGAGCGAGGAGCTCATCCCGATGGCTGAAAAAGCGGGATTGAAGCCGGTTGCCGATTTCCGCGGCAAATTTACCGGCCAATCGGACGCTGAAATCTACCGCTGGGCCATGGATCAGTATTGGGATCGCTGTAACAAGGAATGCATCGTCTGGCTGGGCGGCGAGCATGGCAACGTCATGAAACCGGGCGTGGCCGATTGGGGCATTCACAAGAAGGTCTTCTTTAACGACCTATGTGCCAACGAGACCATTCCGGAAGAGTATCGTCTAACCAACAAGCTGTTGTCCGAGATGAAGCCCTTCTCGATGGTTTTTGGCTGGCACTCGTACAAGAAGGACTTGGAGGAAGAATGGGTGCGATTGACATCCAGCTATGGCCTGCGCGTAGAAGGCCTGCACAGCTTGCCCAATATGAGTTTTAGCTCGCAGGTGCCTGCCTCTGCGGATTTCAAATTCAAGAACAATCACCATCTGGCGCCGGGCAAAACCTACAAGCCGGGAAAGAAAGTTTACCTCGCCTGTATTCAAACAGATGGCATCGGACTGGGCGCATGGAACCAGCCGGGGCGCGGCGAGATTCCCTATGCCTGGGAAGTGACGATGAACTTTTCCTGGCTGGCGCCGGTCATGCTGGAATACTTCTATTCCCAGTCCACCCCCAATGATTACTTTATCGGCTGTCTGGGCGGGCCGGGGTACGTTTATCCGAAAGCTGTGCCGAAGAAATACTTGCCGAAAATGGTGGACATGGCCTACGAGCTGATGAAGGACTTGGACCTGAACGTCTTTGAAATCATGGACTATTCGGAAGGTGTCATGGTCGAAGGCAACTCAGATCTCACCCGCGAAGTGGTGGACGCTTTTTACAGCGGCATGCCCGGCACCATCGGATTTATCAACGGCTATGTGCAGTCGCACACATTTGCGGTGAGGGACAAAAAGCCGTTGATCTCTTATGATTACTACTTGGCGCCGGATGTTAGCGAAGAAGAAGTGGCCGCAGACCTGGAAGAGCTTGCCGAGTTCAACAAGACGCGGCCTTATTTTTTGCTGATACATGTTCGGGAGTATAGCAACATCAAGCGGGTCAGGTCCATCCTCAACCGCTTGGGTGCTGAGTTTGAGATTCTGCCCCTAGATGTTTTCCTGAAAATGGCCGGAGAACAACCTACGTTTGTGGAGAGATACCTGGAGAAATAATTATGGATCATTCGATTAAGGAGCGCTTGACATACCGGGGCCGATTCTAAAAGAGCAAAAATCCAAAAGCAAAATGGCATATAAAAGTGCAAATCGCGCCATAGGCGGATGTGCCTGCGGCACAATGAGACTGACTTACGCTACAGTGAAGGCCAAGGCACGGCGCATTTTTCAAGCACACAGGTCCGGGATTTCGTTACCGATGCCTCAGTATCCAAAGCAACTCCGCCAACTGGCTTTGAGTACTTGAGATGATCACCTTTTTGCATTTTGCTTTGTAGTTTTTCACTTAGATATTTGCTTTTTTCCTTACTTGTTCTTTAGTCCAAGAAATTCCAAAAATTCCCAAAATATCTCTTGCGTATTTTGCTTAGTATCGCTATAATTACGCAAATAGCAAATGACTCACGCCTGAAGGGGCTTCACAAATGTTGAAATGATGAGGCACATTATCGGTAGGGATCAAGAACCGTAATGTGCCCTTTTTGTTTTAGCACCACCAATTTCTATTTCTCCTCTATATTTTGTTGCTGATCGCTTTGTAATGTGTCGTTAGACATTGCTGTAACAAGTGGGAGTTGTTGTGGCCAAAGTAAAAAGCAATATCCTATTGGATGGCATCAGCGGCCAAGTGGGCGGCGCGCTGGTGTTCCGGCAAGTGGGCGGCAAGACCATCATAGCCAAAGCCCCGGACCTGAGCCGGCGCAAGCTGTCCCCTGCCCAAACAAAGCACCTGAATAAATTCCAGCTCGCCAAAGAGTACGCCCGCAAGCTCAAGGACCAACCGGAGTTCAAAGCGGTTTACCAGACCCGCG
>DYKH01000304.1 GCA_020722685.1 Caldithrix sp.
AACAATCTCAATTGGAGTTATGCGTTGAGGGTTGTTCGTTGATCAAATTTGCTTTTGGCTCTGTTCCTAAAGATGGAGGCACCTTTACTTTCTACCGCAACCTGCGCCCAGCATTATTGGAATATGGCATTGATATGCGCTGTGTGGCAGTAGGCAAAGTGCAGGCTCAATTGTGGGAACCAGCCTACGCGGATGAGGGCTGCGTGCTGCTTGCTCCCGATACAAGAAATATCAAGAAGCAGGCTATGGCTTTTGCAGATTGGTGCGAGCGGGAGCGTGTGGATGTGGTCATGGGGATCAATTCAGAAGCCATCCTGTCAGCCATCCCGCACCTGCCGGAGCGCATCCGGATTCTTTCGCGCTGCGCCAACGGCTTCGATCACGGTTATCGGATTACCCTGTCGGGCAGGGAGCGCCTGGCCCGCATCGTGGCCGTCACGCCCCGTCTGGCGCACGACCTGATCCATGATTACGGCGCGGACCCGGTTCTGGTGCAGATCATCCCCAACGGGATTGCCCCCGGACCTTTTGACGAAGCGGCTAATACGCCGCGTGGACAAAAGACCGAACTCCAACTGGGCTTTTTGGGCCGCCTGGAGCACAACCAGAAAGGCGTTTTCCATTTACCCAAAATCGTTCAGGAACTCAACGCAAGTGGGGTTTCTTTCAAGTTGCGGATCGCCGGGAAAGGCAAGCACCGCGGGGTTCTCGAAAGAGAGATGTCCCGCGAAGTTGCGGCAGGACAGGTCGAATTCCTGGGTGCGCTTATACCCGAAGAAGTGCCGCAATTTCTGGCTGAGACCGATGTCTTTCTCTTTACGTCACATTTCGAAGGCTGCCCCAACGCGCTGTTGGAAGCCATGATGGCAGGCTGTGTGCCGGTTTCCTGGCTGATCGAAGGCATAACGGATTTTATCCTCGAAGATGGGACGAGCGGCTTTCTTTGCCCGTCAGGAGACTATGCCTCTTTTGCCGGACACATCGAGGCTTTGGCGGGCGATAGAGGCTTATTGCAATCCATGAGCATGCGGGCCTCGCGTTCTGCCCGCGAGCGTTTCACGAATCAGGTGGCCGCTGCTGCCTATGCCGATCTGATTGATGAGGTGATGGATCAGCCTCCGCCCCCCTGGATACCCAAACCCTGGAAGGAGTTTTCAGGCGACCCAAACTTTGAACATAATTGGAAAGAGCATGTATGGGATATTCCATTTGTCCGTTGGGCGAAAAATAAATTCGCGCCATTCGCGGCATCGTACTCGAAGAGTAAATTCGTGGCCGATCAATCGTAGTGCGGAATTCATTCCGCAACCAAAGGCGATATCAATATCGCGCTACAAAATCTCCGCGATTGCGACAGATTCTCGATGGTAATACCATAATGCGCATCCACCACATCACCAGTAATTACAGCATGTTTATGGGGGGCGCTGAGCGTATGGTCCGAGAATTGCATGTTGGTTTACGAAACCGAAACGTCGAGTCGTACATTTTAGGCTCTATGCGGCAAAAGGATGCTGAATTGGAGGGGGCGCGCTCAATGGGCTTTCCCGGCGCCTATGATGTGCGGGAATTTCCTGAGATCTATAAGTATGTAACCAAAAATGTCAGGCCAGGCGATATCCTCCATGCCCACCAGTTTCCCCCCATTCTATATGTGTCCTTGTTGGGCAGGGTGCGGCAGTTGGGGTTTCATCTTGTTTGCACAGAGCATAGCACGTCGAACCGTCGTCGAGGCACATTTTGGGGTCATACTCTGGATAAGATGATTTATCCAAGATATGATCGAATTGGGACCGTCAGCCAGGGTGTGGAGGATGCGCTTTTGAATTGGATGCCTGAGTTGAGGGGAAAAACGTGTGTGATCTTCAACGGCACGAGGCTGCATTTTGAACGAGCGCTTCACCGTCCACCGAAAGAGCGCTTGAAGGTGCTTTCGATTGGGAACTTGCGCCCTGCGAAAAACTATGACAATGCCCTTAAAGCGATGACTTTGCTGAGAGATTTGGATTTTGAATACCAAATCGCGGGCAAGGGAGAGCGCCTGGATGAAATGGAGCGGCTCTGCCGTGAACTAGGGCTTGAGTCAAAAGTCCGCTTTCTTGGTTACGTGGAGGCAATTCCTGAATTGCTCGCTTCGGCGGATATTTTCTTGATGCCCTCCCGTTGGGAAGGCTTTGGACTGGCGGCTGTGGAGGCCATGAATGCCAGCCTGCCGCTGGTGGTCAGCGATGTGCCGGGCTTGCGGGAGATCGTGAACGGCAGTCCGCCCTGCGCCTTGCTCGTTGATCCTGGATCGCCCGAAGCGATTGCAGCAGGATTACGGCGACTTCTGGAGAATCCCGAATTGCGGCTCCGGTTTGGGAAAAACGCTTTCGAGCAGGCCCAAAAGTTCAGCGTGGACCGGATGGTAGAAAGTTACATAAGTCTTTATGAACAGCTCGTTTAACCACCGTCTAAGGCGCGTAAGATCCTCCCCGGAAGAGGAAACCCATACTCGCGCGCTTCGATTCCTGAGTCTGACGGTTTTCCTGTTGATGGCCGACCCGCTTATGAACATCTATATTGGCCCCGCTCCCCTCTATGCCATTGATCTTTTGGCTTTTATTACCTGGGTGTCTGCCAACCGCATCCCTTCGACTCGGCGCTACCCGCTGCGAGGCTTTGTGGTTTTCATTCTGGTTGCCATGCTCCTGAGCGAACTGATGGGCGGCATTCGGTTTGGGACGCTGCTCCAGCCCGTGTATTTGATTGCGAGAACGCTGCTGGCCATCTCTTTGTTTTTCTCCACTCCCAAGATCATCCAGATCCAAAGCGATCTCGATGCGGTTATAAAGGCAGGTTTGGTTGGCGCGATCATCACCGCCGCCCTGATGGTGGCTTCGTCGCTTCCGCAAACGCAGGGCATCATTGCGCGCCGCGTTTTTTCCAACTCGTTTCTAATGCCATCCGCTGAGGATGTGGCTGCCGCGTATGGGTATGCGGGCATGGCCATGCGCGGGCAGTCCCTGGTGGGCGTCTCCATCCTGAGCGCCGCCTTCCTGAATACTCTCTGGCCGCTGCTGTTCCTCCTGCGCGCAAATGAAAAACTCGGCGCGAGGTGGAAAGCCGCCATAACCATGGCGATCTTCCTCGTCCCGTTGGGTGTGGTCATGTCCTATTCCCGCGGAGCCATTGCCGAACTGGTGATGATCGTCCTGATTGTCGTTTTGTTGAATTCGAATAAGATACGCCAGCCTGTAGTGATTGGTGTGGCGGTTTCCATCCTGATATTCAACTGGGTCGGCTGGGGCTCACAATATTTCAAATTCGAATGGCTCCAAAATAAGGTTGAGTATCAATTTGCACATGTCGAACAAAGCGCCGATTTGACCCACCGCATCTACTCTTATTTCGATCCGTTTACGTTGCTCCGGGAAGACCCGACATACATTTTTTTAGGCGACGGGTTGGCGCGGCATAAAATCGCCGGCGCTTCTTCGGCGGCATCTCAATTTGTGTCGCACGCCGTTTTTTCTGAAGCTACATACGGCTATGGGATGCTGGCCGCCTTTGCCTACATATTCTTATTGATTGGAACGTTTCGAATCACCTGGGGCTATGCCTGGCGTTCGAAGAACGATTTTTTGAAATTGTTCTCCCGCGCCTTGTTGGCGGGCTTGTTCGGTCTGGCTGGTTGGATTATCCAGGGACCTGCGGCCGTATCTGAACCTCGCGGCGCCATGCTCTTGTTTTTTGTCTGTGGGCTGGTCGCGGCGCAATCCAATTTTGCCGCTGTGCCTGAACCTCTCGATCCTGAAGCAAACCCCATACCGTCAAGACTCCCCTCTCCCAGAACTTGCCCTGAGCGAAGTCGAAGGGTTGGGAGAGGGGTCGGGGGTGAGGGCAATGATACCTAAAACAGTTGTCATCCTGCTTTCCGACAAGCGCTCCGGCTCGACCATGTTCCAGCGCGAGTTGTGCAAACATCCGGATATCCAAACGGTCGCCTACTCCCCTCATACCTATCTGGAAACCCACCACTGGCTCAAGGGGGCCGTGCTTCTGGGGATGGCGCCTGCGGCATTTGCGGGCGGCAAGGTTTATCCCGGCTATGGCTCTCCTGCCAATGCCCGCACCTATCTGATTGATTGCGTCAAGCGCAATGTGCCTGAGTTCCAAATCCCAAAGGATGACCGCGCTTTGGTCTTCGAGGGTTGGGAAGCCCTGTGTGAAAATTTCGCCCAGCCAGTATTCTTCGAAAAATCGCCCCAACTGCTTGCGCAATGGGCCGCTCTTTCCCTGCTATTGGAATGGATTCAGCAGACGAGTTTCGAGGTCAAGATCATTGGCTTGACTCGCAATCCTCTTTCGGTGCAGTATTCCGCCTTTCAACTATTCCATACCGACCCCTCCACAAGGCAATATGCCTGGCTGGAAACCCAAAAGAACCTGCTGGCCTTCCGCGGTCTATTGCCGCTGGGTAATTTTCTCCACGTCAAGTACGAGGACATTATCGAACAACCCCAAGCCACCTTTGCGGCGGTATGTGAATTCATTGGGGTGTCGAGATCGCCTGAAATCGGCGCCAATGTGCATTCGGAGTCGCTGGTCAAGTGGAAAGATGATCCCTATTTCACCTTGCGCCTGGACCCGATTGTAAGGCAAATGGCGATTGGGTTCGGGTATCGCCGGGAAGATTTGGAAAACTCTCTAAAACCCGAACCCCCCTGGTCGATTCGTTTTCGAAAGGGGTGGGAACGCGTCTCCAAACTGACCCTGGCGCGCTTGAAGGACAGGCTGTTAAAACCGGCAGTGTTGTGGTTAAGGAATTCTGGAAAATGAACAGTAGCAGACCCACCCTGGGCGTGGTAGCGATCAGCCGTAATGAAGAGCGTGACTTGCCTGGATTTCTCGAAAATCTGCTTCCCTGGGTGGATGAGAT
>DYKH01000068.1 GCA_020722685.1 Caldithrix sp.
GTAAGCATGATCTTGCATCCCGCGCCCTGAAGGTCAAACGGTTTCCAAAACGGTTCTGTTAACACGTTTGAGAGCTTCCTGAATGGCATGACTGCTTTTGGTACAGTTGCCGCAAAACAACTATGTTATGCACGGCATCCTTTCATATAAAGCACGTGATCAGCCAATTGGAGTTTGTATGCTGTTTTGCAAGGATTCCTCCTGACAAGACTATTTTTTATCCGGTGTCGACTTGCGGAGGCCACTGGGAAGGCCATCGAGAGCATTATCAATTTCGTCTAATCTTTTGCGTCAGCCTTCCGCCGCCTCTGATTTCTACACCCAGAGTTTCTTGATGACTCTCAGCAGAACCAAGCCGCTTCCTATGAAGACGGCCAAAAGAAAGATAGCGTATCCAATTCTGCCGTACAAGAAATTTCCCACCGTAAAAAGCGATGACCAAATGACCACGCAGCCGGACACCCAACCCAACAGGCCGAGCGGGATGTTCTCTTTATCGGCATGGATTTCTTTGGCATCGATGCCGGCCTCCCGGCGAATAGCCGTCCAACCCGGCCCAAAGGGACGTACCTTTTTGAAAAACTCGATCAGAGTCTTGCGCTCCGTTTGCGGGCCGATATAGGCCACCGTCACCCAGCAAAGAGTGGTGAAGACGACCGTGATGATCAGGGTCATGTGCGTGCTAAAGTGAATGCCGTTTTTCGCCAGAATGAGGAACAGGATGGAAATGGCAAAGGAGCTGACCATGGCGGTCACTTCGCACCAGGCGTTGATGCGCCACCAAAACCAGCGCAGCAAATAAAGCAAGCCGGTGCCGGCGCCGATCTGCAGAATAATGTCAAAGACATCTTTGGCAGTGCTCAGGAAAAAGACGAGTCCGGAGGAAGCAAAGAACAAGAGGACGGTGGAAAAACGACCGGCAAAGACATAGTGCTTTTCGCTGGCGTCCGTACGGATGAATCGGCGATAAAAGTCATGCACCAGATAGGAAGCGCCCCAGTTCAAATGCGTAAGAATGGTGGACGAGTTGGCTGCGATCAGTCCGCCGACCATCAATCCGATGAACCCCATCGGCAAAAACTTGAGCATGGCGGGATAGGCGATGTCATGGCCCAAGAGCGTAGGATCGACATTCGGGAAGGCGTTTTGAATGTCCGAGAGTTGTGGATAAACCAGCAAGGAGGACAGGCCAACTAATATCCAGGGCCAAGGGCGCAGCACATAGTGAGCGACGTTGAAAAACAGCACCGCGCCCAGCGAGTCCTTTTCGGACTTGGAGGCTAACATTCTTTGTGCGATGTAGCTGCCGCCGCCCGGCTCGGCGCCCGGGTACCATACCGACCACCATTGCACGGCAATCGGCATGATAAAGATGGCGACGGCGATGTCCATGTTGCTGGAAAAATCCGGCAGCATACTAAGGTAGTTGATGCCGTTGGGGCCGGATAGATGCGTGAGCTTGTCGACCAAGCCGGTCAATCCGCCCACTTGCGGCAGCCGCAGGGCGAAATAGGCCGCGGCAATCACCGCCGTCATTTTGATAAAGAACTGAACCATGTCGATGATCAGCACTCCCCACAAGCCGGAATGGGTGGCAAACACAACGTTCAACAAGCCGACAAACAGCAAGGTTTGCCAGCGCTCAAAACCGAACAAGACGGCGGCGATTTTGCAAGCGGCGAGATTGACGCTGGCCATGATAATGCAATTGAAAAAGAATCCTAGATAGACGGAACGAAAGCCGCGCACAAAGCTGGCAGCCTTGCCAGAATAGCGCAGCTCATAGAACTCCAGGTCGGTCATGACGCCGGAGCGTCGCCACAGCTTGGCATAGAAAAACACGGTCGAGACGCCGGTCAAGACAAAGGCCCACCAAACCCAATTGCCGGCAACGCCGTTACGCCGGACTATGTCCGTGACCAGATTCGGGGTATCGCTGCTGAAGGTGGTGGCAACCATGGACAATCCCGCCAGCCACCAGGGCACCGATCTGCCGGAAACGAAAAACTCGGAGGTGTTTTTACCGGCGCGCTTGCCGTAAAACAGCGCCGGGATGAAGCAAATCAATAATGACGCCGCGACGATGATCCAATCGAGAAGTTGAAGTTTCATTCCGGAATTCCTTTCTTAGCAAAATTCGATTCCATTGCAGACCAAGGTTGATTGCGAAAAGTCAGTCAGGCGAGGAGACCGTTTGGACGCTATACATAGAAACAGAAAGGTTCAAGATTACCCGGCTGGTCGATGAACGATCATCTCGCCTTCTCCTGCTCGGCCGGGCCTATTTTATGAAAATTGCAGTCGAAACACAAGAGAAAGAAAAAGTATTTTTTAATGATAGAATCGTAGAAAGACAAGAGGAAATCTGGTTTCCCTCCTATCAGAGTTTCCTCACTATTCAGGTACCCCAGTCAAATTCGATTACCGGCTGGATGCAGCGGGATCATCGTCATTCAGCTCCAAATGAAAACGGTGCAAAAAACGGTGGAAGAGCGGAGCAATCAGTATGCCGGCCACTAGTAAAAAGACCATGCCCGCGTACAAGGCGTGGCAGGCGGCGAAGATTTTGGCCCCCGCCATGTGCAGTTCCTCGACGGGACCCATGCCGCCTAATAACATGGCGGCGTTCATAAATGCGTCGGTCGAGACCAAGTCGGCGGGGAAAGGATAACCCAGGGTGCCGACCAGGAGCAAGCCGAGGACAATCGCCTGGCCGGCACCGGCGTGCAAGAGAATGCGAGGCAGAAATCTCGCGCGGGCAGTAATGGTTGGCGGCGATGTTCGAACGTAGGCAGGAGAACTCCGGATTGGCTGCAAGCGAACAGAGTCTTGTGCAGCGCTGTTAGAATTGCGCTGCATATCGATCAAGCAGGAAGGCTGGAGTTACGCCCTCCAGTATGATCATCCCTTCTTATGTCACCTAATATTCCCCCATGAGAAACTCGTTGAGAAATTGGCTCGCGAAACAGACCAAAGCGAAGTAAAGCTTAGACAAGATTTCGCGTTTTCAGCGTCTTGAGCGGGCATGGGGCTTTGCGGGCGGCGACCCAGGCAAAGATGCCGATGGTCAAAGGGCACCCGATGGTTGTTCTGTGCTTTTTCCCCAGCTTAGCGAATGATGTCGATGGTGATGATTTTTCCGTAGGGAACGGTTTTTATGATCTCATGCACCTCACGCGGAGCGGGAATGACGACGGTACCGGTTCCCCAGCGCCGGCTTATCCTCTCAGTAATCACCTCGACCTTCGGCAACCTTTATTCTTTGCTGAGCTTTTCTTGCCAGGACGTTTGCGCTTTGGGTTTCTTGTTCATACCTCTTTGCCTCCTGAACTTCTCTGCAGCCAATGGTCTGCCTGTATTCGGCCAGTTTCGCCCAAACCTTGCAGCCAACAGTCACTCTTAGGTCGGACGAAAAGGCTTTTGCACCCGAGACCGCAGTCATGGCGGAGCGCCGAACATTTTCCGCTCGATTTTTGGGCCGAACAAGTTCGGCACTCCAATTTGATCAGGCTATTTCTTACGCTTAGCTTCCGCGTATAATTCCGGAAAATGCAATTTTACTTGCTGTTCCATCTCTTCGTCGGAGATGGTGGAAAGCCGGCCTTCTTTTTCATATTGATCCATGACCCAGCGCTGAATCTTTGCCACTTTCATGACGGTGAGTTGCTGGTCGCCCTTCAGGCCCAGGAATTCGTTGACCCACAGGGCCACGCCGTCGGTGCCGGATTTGTCGGTGATGGCGACGCGCGGCGGACGGTGCAAAAGCCCGGCCGTGTCGAAAATATTGTAAATCTCCTCATTGCGTCGCAAGCCGCCGGCATGAATGCCGGCTCGTGTGGTGTTGAAATCGCGCCCAACAAAGGGATAGTTGGGCGGAATGGCCGCGCCGATTTCCTTTTGATAATATTCAGCCAGCTCGGTTATGACCGACAAGTCAATGCCCATCAGTTCGCCCTTCAGCGAAATGTACTCGATGATCGCCCCTTCGAGTGGCGGATTGCCGGTGCGCTCACCGAATCCGAAAAGTGTTGTGTTGAGCGCATTGACGCCATAGATCCACGCTGTAGCCCCGTTGATGTGAACCTTGTGAAAATCGTTATGCCCGTGCCACTCCAGCCGGTCCTCCGACACACCACATTCTTCTTTCATGCGCCAGATCAGCTTAGGAATGGATCTTGGCTCCGCCGCGTTCGGATAACTGACACCAAAGCCCATCGTATCACAGAGCCGGATCTTGACCTTCATGTGCGGAGGCTGGTTTTCCGTCAATCTCTCCAATCTTTGCACAAAGGGAAGCACGAACCCCTTTATGTCGGCGCGGGTGACGTCTTCCAAATGGCAGCGGGGCCGGATGCCGGCTTCCAAGGCCGCTTCGACGACTTCCAGGTACTGATTCATCGCTTCTTGGCGCGTCTGATTTTGCTTGTGAAAAATGTGATAGTCCGAGCTGGAAGTCAACATGCCGGTTTCTTTCAGGCCCATTTCTTTCACAAAGCGAAAGTCCGCCTTGTTGGCGCGAATCCATCCGGTGATCTCCGGATATTGCAGTCCTAAATTTCTGCATGCATCCAAAGTGGCGCGATCGTTCTGGGTGTACAAGAAGAACTCGGTCTGGCGAATGACTCCCTTGGGGCCCCCTAATTTTGAGAGCAGTCTGTAGATGGTCACCATCTGCTCTTTCGTGTATGGCGGGCGGGACTGCTGGCCGTCGCGAAAGGTGGTATCGGTGATGTGAATGTCGCGGCTTACCACCGATCGGGGATCAAATTCTACTTCCTTGCCGTCGATGATTTCTTTGATTGGGTTTTCAAATTTGATGCGCGGCGGCAAGGAATACGGAAAGAGCTCTTTGAGCAAATTCGGCTCGGCTATGTCTTGCAGCTCATAGTTTTTCATAAGGTCTCCGATTATTAATCCGGTAACAATTTGCTAAAAAAATCCACTGCGCCGCCGACGGTTTGCACCTTGAGGGCTTCATTCTCATTCAGATTGAGACCAAACTCTTCTTCAAAAGCGGCCACCAGCTCGATTGATTTTAGTGAATCCGCACCGAGATCAAAAGCAAAATGATGCTCTTCTCTAATTTGTTCCGGCGTTTTGCGCAATTCCCGCGCAGTAACCTTGATGACCCGACTGGCAATTTCCTCTCGTTTCATATTGCATTCCTTCTTTTGATGTGTTTGTTCAAAGCGTTTATAGAAAGAAAAAAAGTGGTTCGGCTTCAACGAAACCGCTCGATGGTGCGCAAAAGCTGTCCGGCTCTTTCCTTGATCTCTACTGCTTCGCGTTCCAGCTTTTGCACCACCGCGTTTGTCCCCACCGTTCCCCGTACGGCCTCAAAGTCTGCCTGTCTCTTTTCAGGCTGCTGATCTAAGCCATATCCTATTCGGGACAACTCGCTGAACTCTTTCTTTGAATCCTCGATGATCAGGCCTTGCAAAGACAAAGCCGAAGATTCCCATTTGCCGATCAGCTCGGCAAGACGATCTACCGACATATCCTTCAGCTTAAAGCCGTATTCCTTCTCGAAAGTATGGTAAACGTAGGACCATTCGTCCTCTCTGTACTGCGCGTTTACATTCCGTAGTTCGCTTAACAGTACCTCTAACTGAGCGATCCGGCCGCTAACGACATCCTCTACGATCCGATCTATGCGTGAAGATGCCGCCAATAATCCTCCTAAATCGGTCCAACGTCGGGGTTCTGCAAGCGGCTCGGAAGGAGCCAGTTGTTGTTGCAGTTCCGGCCAAGAGGACGTGGTTGTGGATAACTTTTCGATTTTCGATATTACTTTTCCCAAGAGGTACTGCTCGATGGCAAGGCCGTAGTACTTGGCTCCTTTGCGCAGCAGCAATCGGTTGATTTGTACGCCGCCGGTTAGAACTGTCGTTTCTTCCTGCGGGGTTTTTTCGTAAAGCTCTTGCAGATGGTCACGGCCTTGGCACATTTTTTCCACGACGTACGGAGAAAAGACGTCGAAGGTGACCAAATCGCGTTTGTTCTCCGCCTTGCGGCGATCTCTGCTCGGCCACTTGATGGCGTCCCGGGCGGTGCCGACAGAGATCAGGTTGACCGCCGGCAGCAGCTTGGACTGTCCATGGTCGTCCAGCAGATAAGAGAACGGGAGATGCGGAATATTGATATTCACCATGTGCTTGCCGATGATCACCGTGAACGGGGCGATGTGGCTTTCGAATAGCAGATAGGCGAACGAGCCGGTTTTGCAGCCGCGCTCCAGAATGCCTTGATGCACCGGTCCCAGCTTGTACATGTGATTGCTCTGGTTGGTGCCACTGCCGGCGTTGTAGAAGGAGACCATGGCCGCGATGAGGAGCGTCGATTTGTGATGGGTCACGGAATAGGGGCCGGCAAAGACCGAGCAGACTTCGGATTGAAAGCCCTCGCAGTTGGCGAAGAACAGTGAATTTTCGGCGGTGAATTGTTTTCCAATGCGCGTCGCTTGTCCGACGAAGACACGCTCCAAGATGGCGCCATCGGCCACCTCGGCGCCTTCCGCGATCATAAAATCCTTGGCGATGACGCCGGCGCCGACTTTGGTCGGATGCTCTGTACAACTGCAGACGGTGCCGTTGGACAGCTCCGCCACGCCATCCAACTCGGCATGTTCGCCCACCTTCACGTTTTTGATAACCCGGCAATGCCGCAATCGCGCGCCCTTGGCGATTCTTCCTTTTCGCAGTCTAGTCGATTGAATGCGACCTTCGATGAGTGACTGTAATTTTTCTTGCAAAGCCGCATCATGCTTGAACATCGCTTGCATGTAGGCGATTTGCGCCGTCAAGTCTTCAAAGAGAATGACGTCTCGCCCGCCGGCCTCGTTGAGGGCGCTAACTCGTACTCCCGCGCCAAAATGAGCGTCAGGCTGAGCAAGAAGAAGGGAGACATCCTCAATCACGGCGTCATCTTCTATGACATAGCTCGAAATGGAGGAGCCGATGTTGGAGATGAGGACGTTGTTCCCTACATCGCAGTCGGCGATGGTCGCATGCGAAATACCGCAGGGTCGCGATAGGCCGTCGATGGTCACAAAGCCGGAATTGCTGCCCAGGCTTATTTCACCGAAAAAGTGGACCTGCCGGATCCTGTTTAGGTCGATGTCGGGAGCGACACGGATCGCGTCCCAGCTTGCGGCGCTGCAGCCGTTTTGTTGCAGGAGTTCTATTTCTTTTTGTTTGAGACTGCGAAAAGCTTTCATACGTGACATTTCCGAGAACGAGAAGGAGCAAGAGAATGAGCCGGAGCCATGGCATGAGTGAGATTACGATTACGATTACGATTACGAGTACGAGTACGATTAAGAATCCTTGGTAAAGTCCGAGGGATAGAACTCATTGCTTTGCGAGCTCCAGGGCTTTGGTTGTGGTGTAGTATTTGGCCAGCATATTCGGCACTTCCCAATCCGGCAGCTTGCCCTCGATGAGGTAGTGCAAATACTTCTCCGTTACCTGGCCAAAATGCGCTTCGTGTCCGAGGCGATATTTGTCGGGGATCAGGACGTGCCAGGCGTCACCTTCGCGCTTAAGCTCGATC
Organism: Caldithrix sp.; assembly: GCA_020722685.1. Next base: position 7,552 of record DYKH01000068.1, read on the forward strand.
CCGGCATAATCCGCTTGCAAGAATGCAATGGCTTTTTGCAGGGCCGTTTCTAATACCGGCAGCTCAACTCCGTCGGCCGCTTCGAGGTACAGTTCCGGGCGAAAGTTTTGCTCCTTGCCTTGCCGAATAATGACCTTGGCTTTGGTTCCCTTCATCACCGAGAAGTGCGTATCGCCGGCGCCTTCCGGAGCCTGAAAGTTCCAAATCACCGAAACTTTGGCGTGGATGCCTTTGATGGTGTACACAATCTCGCCGTTGCAGTAGACCGCCAGGACACCGTCTGCGTTGACGATGGTTTTCAGATATTCAGGAAATTCGGCCTGGCCCGTGCTTTTCTCGAATTGTTCGCGGGTGACCATGGTCGGCCAGTGCTTGGCGCTGAGCAAGTTAATGTCTTTGGTGTAGTCGATGACTTGTTCGGGGAAGCATTCCCACTGCACCAAATCCACCAAATGCGTGGTCACGTCCACGATGCCTTCGCCTTGCTGGGTCACGTCGTAGTACCAAGCAGGTCTGATCAACGGACTGCCCGCTACATATTTGAAAAAGTGATGCACGCTTTCCTTGGTCACCGCCGGGTCCTCCGCAGTGCCGGATTGCAGCTCGCCAAAGACTTCTTTGTTGTTGGCCAGCTCCTTCTGCAGCATGGTGGTGATTTCGTACCGCTCGGTCATGATATCGTACAACAGCACCTTGTTCTTGGCCGCTGACGCGAATGCCGCCTTCAACAACTCAAATCCGGCAGCGTCGATGCACATGGGCTTGTCAGAAAGCACGTTGATGCCGGCATCCACCGTGGCCTTGAGGTATTGGGTTTTCTTTTTATTGTTGCCCGCGGTGATCATCACGTTGCCGAGCTTTTCCTCGATCATTTTCTGCAAATAATCATCGCCGGTGTAGATTTGCTCGCTCCAATTGGTTGGGTTCTCGGCGCGGCTGTTAAAGGCGCTGATGCGCTTGAGATGCTCGCGCAAATCCGGGCCCTCCGGGGCGTAGACGTGCACAACAGGGGAGACTTGATCGTACATGGTCTTTTGTACCAAGGCCGCATGAAAGTGGCCGGGGTCTAAGGTTATCAGCTTCACTTCGCCTTTTGCCCCTGTGAATGTGGTGCGAATTTCCTTCTGCTTGATACATGAAGAAAGAATGAACAGCGAGAGCGTGAGTAAGCCAACGGCAAGGGTTCGAATCATCAGGCGACTCCTTTAGCGCAATTGTTATGAGTGCATGCGTAAATGAATTTGTTGAAAAGGATAAAGCAAGGGTACACCAATGTCTTGGGAACGGAGCTTCTTCGACTCTCGCTACCGCCGCAATACTCCAATAATCCATAACACGGGTGAGCTTGAGCTTACGATGAAAAAGCGCCGTTGCAGCTCAAATCATGGCCAGAGCTCCCCGCAAGTAGCCGATCGATTCTGCGGCGCCCGGTAAAGGATCCTCGGCGTCCTTTTCGTACTCCAAGGCAACGACGCCGGAATACTTTATCTTTAGCAGGGTTTTGAGGAACTTGGGAATGTCGATCACACCGCGGCCAATTTCTACCGTCGAGCCTTTTTCCGATGCTTCGGAAACGTCTTTGATATGGATGTCAAACAAGCGATCGGCAAACTCTACCGCTGCCGCGGAAGGATCGACGCCGATGCGCTGGGTATGGCCAATGTCCATGCACAATCCAATGCGCTTGTCAAGGTTCTTGACCTTCTCATACACGCTTTGCGGACTCGGGTAACGCTTGTCGCCCGGTCCGTGGTTGTGGATCGCAAGCATAATGTTGTATTGCTGCACTTTCTGATTGACCAGATCGAGCAGATTATGTTCCGGCACGCCGATGATGGTCTTCATCCCCGCCGCCTTGGCGTATTCGAAGGCTTGATTGACCTCGGCCTCATTTTTCATATACACCACACCGCAACCATACAAGTCAATTCCCGCCTCCTTGACCTTTGCCACGATCGTCGCGATTTGCTCCGGCGTGCTATTTAATGGGAGGTGTACGTCTTTGAATCCCAACTTGGTCAGCCCCAGCCGCTTTGTCATGGCGATGCAGTCTTCCACGGGAAATTTTCTAAAGGTGTACGACGCCATTCCGAGCGTCAGCTTGGGTTTCTGTCTGTCTTTTTGGTCGCTTTGGCTATGCGCCTGGCCCGGAAGGACTGCCAGCGAGGAGGCCGCCACCGCCAGTCCCGATAGCTGAATAAAGTCTCTTCTTGTCGTTCTGTTCATCTCTCTTTTTTCCTTTCAATGGGAGGGAAGAAAGCTTTTTATCCTTTCAGATCTCAAGCTTGTTGGGTGGAACGGCATTCTGTGTGGAAATGCCGACGTATTATAATCAAAAGCGCAAAAAATGTCAAGGGGAAAGTCGGGCCGCCTTTGGAAAAGGAAATCAGCTTGCTGAGTTTATTTTTCGTGCTGTTTCTTTCCTCCCTGCTCGAAGGCGTGATTCGCAAGCTGGTGGCGTTGGTGCATTCTCGCATCGGCCCGCCGGATTATCAGTCTTACCTTGATATTTTCAAGCTTCTTGGAAAAGAAGAGATCGTCAATTCCCCCAATTTTATGTTTCGCTACAGTGCGGTTCTCTCCTTCGCGGTCATAATGCTCCCTGCGGTCCTAATTCCCATTGCGGCGCCGCCGCCAATGCAGAGTGTCGGAGAGATAATTGTTTCTATTTACATCATCACCCTCTCCGCCATCATAGTGATGATGAGCAGCATCTCCTCGACCCATCCGTTCGGCATTGTGGGGGGCTGGCCTGAGTTTGAGCCTGATCTGCCAATGATCGGCGAGGCCTCATAAAGCGATCCGGATTTACTCTCGGGGTGCACGTTCTGAAAGAGCGTGCACCTTTTTAGTTGTTGCTTATTTCGGCGTGATTCTTTAGCTTTGTACCGAAATGAGTGAAAAACCACCCTTGTTGAATTAGAGCTTGCAAAGGTTGTTAGCAAAGTTGAGGGCCGATTGGTTACATGAAAGGATTGGAGACAAAGCATCAAACCTTGACCGTGCTTATGGAGTAGGACGAGGATGGTCATTATGTCGCCACGGTTCTGTCGCTGAAAAGTTGCCATACTCAAGCAAGAACGCTTGAGGAATCATATCCCAGAATTAAGGAGGTCCTTGAGCTTTGTTTTGAGGAAGAAAAGCCGGCCTCTATGAGATTCATTGCTGTGCAACATCTTGACGTGGCTGCACGGAATACTGTATGGCCAGAATTGCGACCATTAGTGCTTCGGTAATGATAGAGTTCTTGGATAACCTGGGATTTGTATTTATGCGACACGGAACCCGTGATGGCATGGATTTCTGCCGAGGAGATTGCCCAAAAAGCGTTGTTCTTGTATGGGCATCAGTTAAAGTTACCAGACATTGAGATTCACGAGGATTACCAAGGAGAATTGCCGAATGTGAAGGCTGATTCGTGGCAAATTCAGCAGGTGCTGCTCAACCTGCTGATCAATGCCGCACAAGCCATGCCGGACGGGGGGAGAATGGACATTCGAGCGCAAAAAAGCCCTGATGGACCATTTCTTGAATTGCAGGTAGAGGACACCGGAATTGGTATCGATCCTGATAATTTGCACAAGATATTTGACCCGTTCTTTACCACCAAGTCCACTCAAGAAAGAATGGGTTTGGGCCTGTTTACCGCCTATAGTATTGTGGTCAAACATGGCGGCACAATTCAGGTTAAAAATCAGCTAAGCAAAGGAGCTGTTTTCACGGTTCGTTTGCCGATCGTTCAAAATTAATTCGGAGGTAGTTGCATTTGGCGCACGAGGAAAAAAAAGGATTGATACTCATTGTTGACGACGAGGCGATTGTTCGGGAGTCTTTGCGAGAATGGCTGGAAATGGAAGGCTTTTCCGTGCTCACCGCTGCGCGGGGCGAAGATGCTTTGCAAATCCTACAGGCTGAGCCTTCGGTCAATGTGGGCGTTTTCGACATTCGCATGCCGGGGATGGATGGAGTCACCCTGCTGGACGAAACGATGAAAGCATATCCAAAGATGGCCGTAATCATGATAACAGCCCACGCGACCGTCGAGAATGCTGTTGAATGTATGCGCAAAGGCGCCTATGATTATGTGATCAAGCCCTTCCCGCCGGAAAAACTTACCAACCTAATCAGCAACGCCGTTGCACTACAAAATCTGCAAAAAGCGCACACTCAATTGCAGGAGCAGGCGGCCTCCGCTGACATTTATCTCAAGCGCGCCGAGCGACTAATGAATTTGGGCATCTTTGCTGGCCAGGTGTTTGGAAGCTTGCAAGATTTTCTGAGCAGTCTCTCGCAGCAATGGGCCGATGCTCAAAAAGCGGGCCAGCTCGAAAGCTTGCCGAAATCCATAAGACAGCTTTTGGACGTCAGTGCTAGACAATCGCAAATCCTTTTGGCGGACATTGAGGGTGCGCTGCAAGTCTTGCGGACCATCGACTCCAAGAGAGAGAATCTATCCCTCGGAGATGTCGTGCGCAATAGCCTTTTGCTGGCGATGCGCAAGCCGGAGGTTGTGAAGGCCAGCATCGAAGTGAAACTAAATCCGAACACGCCGCCTGTCAGCGGGCATATCTGGCCATTGGTACAAGTATGCAACAACCTGATTCTTAATGCCGTAACTGCCACGAAAAAAGGCGGGGAGATTGAGATCACTACCGGCATTTCGACGGACGATAGGGTTTACTTGCAGGTTCGGGACACCGGACGCGGCATGAGCGAGGAAGACCTGCAAAATCTCTTTACCCCCTTTTTTTGCGGCTGGGAAGAATACGAAGGCATCGGCCTCGCCCTCGTGGTGTCGCGGAAAATTGTGGAAGGGTTTCAGGGAAAAATCGAAATCGATTCCGAACCGGGGAAAGGCACCACCGTTAGATTGTCATTTCCTCAGATTGCTTAAAGGGGGCTTTTTGTAGGAAGGTCCATGGCGCCGAGACAAGATTGCGTCCTCGTCGTCGATGATGAACGGGTGCTGCGAGAATCCCTTTCCGAATGGCTGCGTGAAGAAGGCTATGATGTGAACACAGCAGTGAACGTTCTGGAAGCTCCAAGAATCATCAGCGAGCGTGCTCCGCAAGTGGCTGTGGTCGAGATAAAAATGCCGGGCATGGATGGCGTGACCCTGTTGAAGAAAATCAAAGAAAACGCCACCGATTTTCCAGTTATCATGATGACGGCTTATGTCACCGTCAAAAACGCCGTACAATCCATGAAGGAAGGCGCCTACGACTTTATCAGCAAACCATTCCCGCCGGAAAAGTAGTCCAATTTGTTGAAGCATGTGATCGAGCATCAAAAGCTCAAGCATGAAAACATCCGTCTGCAAAAAGAGCGGAAGCAGATTTTGCACATGGCCATCAGCGCCTTGGCAACTTTTGTGGTTGTCCTGATCATCATTTATTGTTTCTTTGGCCGCTAATTGGTGAAACCTCGTGCCCGTCGTCAGCACCATCGAAAGCAAATGCAAGCGCTGCTACGCCTGCATCCGGCAGTGTCCCGCCAAGGCCATTCGGGTGGTGAATGGCCAAGCGCAAGTCATTCCGGAGCGCTGCATTGCCTGCGGACATTGTTTGCGCGTTTGTTCGCAAAACGCAAAGAAGGTAAAAGATGGTGCAGTGCACACCTACGAGCTTCTTGCCGAAAAGCAGCCTACCATTGCCATTTTGGCTCCTTCCTTTCCGGCAGCATTTCCGAATGTTCCTCCGCTGCAAGTCGTGAGCGGTCTTAAACAGCTTGGCTTCAGCGAAGTGCACGAAGTGGCTTTTGGGGCGGATTTGGTTGGTCAAGAATATGCGAGAATTGCCAAAACAGGCGTGATGCCCGTGATGATCAGCTCGCCTTGCCCCGCTGTAGTAAGCTTTATCGAGAAGTACGATCCCGAGTTGCTGCTGGTTTTGGTGCCCGTCGTCTCACCCATGGTGGCCATGGGAAGGGTGACCAAGGAGAAATATGCTCCCGAGGCGCAAGTCGTTTTTATCGGTCCGTGCATCGCCAAAAAGCAAGAAAAAGAAGATCCCAAAATTGGCGGTGTAATTGATGAGGTGCTCACCTACGACGAGCTGGCTTCAATGCTTTCGGCCGAACGGATCGATTTACTCGCTCTGCCGGACAGCCCCTTTGCAGGGCCTCGGCCGGATGTCGGCAGAATATTTGCCATCTCCGGGGGATTGCTAAAGACCGCCGGAACGCGCGCCGACATCATGGAGAATGAGGTCGTCGTTACCGAAGGGCGAGATCGTGTCTTGGAAGTCTTGGAAAAAGTCTATGAAGGCAAAGTGGAAGCCAAGTTCCTTGACTTGCTTTTTTGTGAAGGCTGCATCAACGGGCCGAAGATGGCCAACGATCTCTCGGTTTTCGTTCGCAAACACAAGGTGACCCATTTTATCAAGAGTCACTTTTCTTCGGAAAGCAAAACCAAAGCGACAGAGGATCGGAAAAGGTATTCCGGGGTTGATTTGCGGCGCGAATTCACTCACCAGAGTCTGCGCATGAAAACACCTCCGGAAGAAGCAATTCGGGAGATCCTCTTCGTAACCGGCAAAAAGAGCCATGAAGACGAGCTCAATTTTGGATTCTGCGGCTACCCCACTTGTCGCGACAAGGCTATTGCCGTCTATCAAGGATTTGCCGAAGCCGAGATGTGCATGCCATACATGCTGGACAGATTGGAAAAAGTGCAGGAAGAGCTGACTCTCTCCCACGTGGAGTTGCGTAACTCATTCGAGACTTTGCGCAAGACCCAACAGCAGCTTGTGCAATCGGAGAAACTGGCCTCGGTGGGTCAACTGGCGGCGGGAGTCGCCCATGAATTGAATAATCCGTTGGGCGGCATTTTGATTTACACCAGCTTGTTGATGGAAAAGGCCGCTAAGAATGGCCGCGAGTAGGAGGACCTCAAGCGGATTGTCGCGGAAACGGAGCGCTGCCATAAAATCGTGCGCGGCTTGTTGGACTTTTCCCGGCAAACTCGATTAGAAGCCGCTATGGCCGATCTAAACAAGACCATCTCCAACACCTTGGCCTTGGTGACACCGCAGGTTTTGTTTCACAATATCAAAGTCACCCAGCAATTGGATTCCCTCATCCCCAAGGTCTTTGTCGATGTTGGACAAATGCAGCAGGATTTTTTGAACATCATTTTGAATGCCGCAGAAGCAATGGAAGGAAAGGGGAGCCTGACGGTCGCCACAGCTTTTGATGCGGGGCAAAACGTCATTGTCGCCTCCGTGGGCGATTCAGGGCCGGGCATGTCCGCGGAAGTGATGAGCAAGATTTATGATCCTTTTTTCACCACCAAGCCGCCGGGCAAAGGCGCCGGCCTGGGTTTGGCGATTGCCTATGGCATCATCCAAAAACATGGCGGGGGAAATCAATGTGCGAAGCCAAATGGGAAGGGGAACCGTGTTTACCGTCACTTTGCCCACTGCCCGGCGAATGGAGAAATTGAGCCTTGCAGTCGAGCGTCAAAATATTATTGATTGATGATGACGATGCGTTGCGAGCCGCCTGCCAGCGCTTGCTGACGGAAAGCGGTCACCAAGTCGTTGCCGCTGCCAACGCGGAAGAAGGCATCAAACTGGTTCGTTCCAATGGCTTTCATCTGGCAGTGGTGGACTATCGCATGCCCGGCATGAACGGATTGGACTTTTTACATCTCATCCGCGCCGCGCATCCGGAAATCGAGGTTGTCTTGATTACCGGTTATGCTACCATCGAGATGGCAGTGGAGGCGATGCGGCATGGCGCCTATGATTACATTGCCAAGCCCTTCGAGCCGAAGCAACTGCTCGAGGTGGTAGACCGCGTTATCGAGAAGCGCGGACTTGGTCGTCCCCATGAAACAGGCCTGCAATTCGAAACGGACGGGCGTTTGATCACCATCGTCGGCAAAAGCCCGATCATGCAGGAAGTTTTCCGCCTGCTGCACAAGGTGGCGCCCACCGACAGCACGGTGCTGATCTTGGGCGAAAGCGGCACCGGCAAGGAGCTCATTGCCAAAGCCATCCATGCCCACAGTCCGCGAAAAAACAAGCCATTCTTTGCCATGGATTGCGGTTCGCTGGTAGAAACGCTGTTTGAGAGCGAGCTGTTCGGCCATGTCAAAGGTTCCTTTACCGGCGCTACTGCTACCAAGCATGGAGCGTTCGAGCTGGCTAACTTTGGCACCTTCTTTTTCGACGAGGTGGGCAATATCTCGCTCAACATGCAGGCCAAGATTCTGCGGGCTATTCAGGAAAAGGAGATTCGCCGCGTAGGAGGGACTGAAAGCATTCACGTGGACGTTCGCGTCATCGCGGCCACCAATTTGGATTTGCGGCAGGCGGTTGAGAAGGGAGGGTTTCGAGAGGATTTGTATTACCGCTTGAGCGTGATACCCATCCAACTGCCGCCGTTGCGGGAACGAAAAGAGGATCTCCCGGCGCTCATCGAGCATTTTGTCGCCAAGCACAATGTTCGTCGCCGGAAAGGAATCATCGAGTCGGTCGCTGAGGACGCGATGCAGTCGTTGTTGGAGTACGATTGGCCGGGCAACATCCGCGAGCTGGAAAACGTCATCGAGCGGGCGATTACCATCGAAGACTCTTTGCAAATCACCCTCAATAGCCTTCCCAAGCACATTCAGACAAAAGCCCAGTCGCTGGTGAAGGAAGAAGCGAAAACGCTTTCTTTGTCGGAAGTAGAAAAGAAGCACATTGCCCGCATTCTACAGCAGACAAACTGGAACATCAGCCAAACAGCCAGGCTCTTGGGTATCGATCGTAAAACGCTGTATGAGAAGATACGCAAGTACGGATTGCAATGACGAAGCATCCACTGTATAAAGGCACTTTTGAGTTGTCCCATCTTCTGTAAAAGGGACTCCCTTTCGAAGATAAATTCTCCAAAAAGGCAAAGCGGTCGGGCCGGTCAGCGGCGGCAGCAAGTATCCGTACTGCTCTGACCCGCCAAGATAATCCGGTGGCGCCGTGTCAGTAGCTAATCCAGATATTTGAATCCAAGATTGAATCTGCTCTTCTTCAACTGAAGATCAAGACCAAAGATATTGTTGATCTCAACTCCCAGCGGCGTGAGAAATACCCTATCGTATTCAGTCCCAGTCACAATTTTCTCCACCAGCCCTAGCTCCATGCACCAATTAGCGGCGAAGTTCAAGTATTCATACATTGTCCGGGCCTTGTAGTTTACGCCAAAAAGGCCGTTGGCCAATTCGAGTTTGTGCTCTTCGAATTTCTTAGTCCTAGGAATCCATTCCCCATTCGTCACCTCCAGAAATCTTAGAAACCAATAGACGTTGACTTTGTGAGTCGTCCATTTTCCGTTAGTGATTACCCTGAGTAATATTTTCTTTTGCTCGTTGGTCAAATTGACGGTGGATAATTCTGAGGTGAAATCAATTTCTGGATTGAAACTGTTGATGTACTCGTACCCTTCTTCCGATAATTCGTATTTGCCTTCCTTCAAGGCTATCATTTCAAAATCAAGTGCCAGTCTTAGATAGCATCGGAAATTGGTCGATTTAGGAGATGTGAAATAGCTGGCGATTTCATTCTCATCGAGCTGACGCTTGTCTAAGTCTCTGAAAGGTTTCAGAATTTTGTTTAACCAGCGCAAATAGGAAATGGTGTAGTTGGCAGGCTTTGGAAGTGCAAGTCCGAAACTCAGGCTTAGTCTTTCTACCGTCGTGTTGTAGAGGGATTTCACCTCATTCAAAGAATATGTTCTTGCGAGGATGTCATTCTGGTTAGCAAAATCTGTGATCCGCAATTTGGATCGTTCAGGGCTTTCAACAGCATAGAGCAAGCAGTAGTCCGTGACTGCTGCAAATCTCACGTTTTTATAGCTCAAAATCTGTGTGAAGCAGTATTCTACCTTTTTGCTGTTGTCTAAAACAGTCTCCAACTCTACAATCAGTTGCTGCTTTCTTGCGTTTTCGACGACAAAATCAATTCTACCAAATTCCGTCGAAATTTCCTGCCCCTTCTTTGCGGAAATGGGGAAGTCCAGGGCCTTGGACAAAAATTCGAGATTATTCAATAGCGTCCATTGAACAAGGCTTTCTTTCATAGATCACCTTCAAGTGGATGCAGAAAGTGTGTGGTTTCCAGCAAAAACGATGGATTAGCGTGGAGTTTTCAGACTGATCTGATCTCCCTATCCATTGTCCTTCAACTGCCAATACGGCGGAGAAGTGAGGACCAGATGGACGGAAGAGCCCCTTATGTTATCCATTCTTTTGGCATCGCCAATAACGCAAACATGTTTGGTTTTCATAGGTTGCCCCAGCATTATGCTCCGATCCTGCGGGTGTTGGAATATTTCCCGGCAAAATATACAAAATCCGCTTCAATGCAGCAATTGATTATTGTAGAAGAGAGAAATTCCTTATGAAACTGTGAAGAGCCTGGATAAGCAACTCGTGAGCTTTACTGTCATGCCCTCCAGCCATTTTGGCTTGCAAACTGGGGAAAATCTCCACACCCACTTCTACCAAAAGTGAGAAACCCGGAAACCCGCAGCCATGGGCCTGGAACCGCCCCCTGTAAATCCAGGCGGTTAACCCCTCCATTTTGTCTTCGAAAACACTGTCATCTGGCAAGGTTTTTGTTGAAGTCATTCCCAGCATATCGAATTCACCGGATACGTTCAACCATCGATTGATCCCATGCATTGTCTGCTTATCACCAATCCACACAAAGAGACTTCGCGCGAATTACTCGACCTCTTGCGCGCCCGGAGCGTGCCGTTCGAGACGATCACCGATCCTTTGGTCGGCATTCAAAAAGTGCAAGAAGAGCATTTTGACGTCGTCGTTTTGGATGCCAAGGCGCCGGGCATCAAAGTGGATCGGGCCATAAAACTACTCAAGGGCTGTGATCCGATGGCGCGGATTATCGTGCGTACCGAGGCCAATTCGCGCCGACTCGAGTCCAAAGTCAGGAAGGAGCAGATTTACTACTATCACGTGGATTCTTTTGGGGCGCAGGATTTGGCCTTGGCGATAACTACTGCTTTAGGGTTGGAAAACAAGTTCACTTCCAAAGAGGAGGGAGTCAGGTCAGCGAAAGCGAAAATATTGTTGGTGGATGATGATCAGGACTTTGTAGAAATTAATCGTATGGTGTTGGAGAGCAACGGGTATCAGGTTGCGTCCGCCAGCCATCCCGACATCGCCTGGAAAAAGATAGAGGAATGGCGGCCGGATTTGATCTGTTTGGATGTGATGATGCCCGCGGGCACCGAGGGCTTCCATTTCGCCTACAAGCTACGAAAAAATGACGGGACGCGCACGATCCCGATTCTCATGATTACCTCTATTCACGAGCATGTTGACTTTCGCTTTTCCCCGGAAGATGATGGAGAGTTTCTGCCGGTAAATGATTTTGTCGAAAAACCCGTGCGCGGCGATGTTTTGCTTGCCAAAGTCGAATCCCTATTGGGCAAAGCCAAGAGCATGACGGAGAAAAAGGCCGACGACAAAGGTATTGGATTGAAAAGAGAGTCCCGTCGGTAATTGGACGCCAGCGGGGCAAAAGACAAACAGTGATTTCTTATTGGCTGCCGCTCGCCTGCGAGCTTGGTCTCTCGTGGCTTGACTCGTTTCGTTTTATTATCCACAACGCACGGGTTTTGGCAAGAGTCCTCGTGAGCTTGACCGGGCCCCTTGTCAATGTCTTCTAACTTGCAATGAACCGCTTAAAGGTGGTGAATCGTTCATGGAAAAACGGAAAAGAATTTTGCTGGCGGATGACGATCTGGATTTCATCGAGATCAACCGCACCGTACTGGAATCCGCGGGGTATGAAGTAGACGAGGCTTACACGTCTTCGGAAGCGCTGGACAAGCTACGCGCCCAAGCGTATGATCTGCTCATCGTGGATTTGATGATGGAAGAGCGAGACTCCGGTTTTACCGTAACGTATGCTGTTCGCGAAGACCCCAATCTGTGCCAACTGCCCATCCTCATGCTAACCTCGGCGGAGGAAAAGACCGGCTTTTCCTTTCACTTCTCCCGTGATAAGGATTGGATGAAGGTGGATGACTTTGCCGCCAAGCCGCTCAGACCGGCGGAGTTATTGCAGCGAGTAGGGCGGCTCTTGGCAGAAGGGAAGGAGCATGATGGCTGAAGCTCCGACTCCCAAAATATTGGTGGTGGACGATGAGGAGATCATTCGCATCGGCTGTCAAAGGATCTTGGAAGATTCGAACTTTCAGGTCGATTTGGCGGAAAATGGTCGAATCGGCTTGGAAAAGGTCAAGGCGTCTAGCTATGATCTGGTGCTTATGGACTTGATGATGCCGGAAATGAACGGCATGGAATTGCTGGATGAGATACAAAAGCTCGACAAGAAAATTGTTTGCATTGTCATCACCGGTTTCGCCACCATCGAGACAGCGGTGGATGCGGTGAAAAAGGGCGCTTACGACTATTTGCCCAAACCGTTCACGCCTGACGAGTTCCGCGCCAAGGTCAATCGCGGTTTAGAGAAACGGCGACTCATTATCGAGGCAGAAAAGCTGCGCGAGGAAAGAGATCGCAATTTGCTGGAATGCTCCAATGAAAAGACACGAACCTTGAGCATCGTCAATTGCATGAGCGAGGGACTGATTGCTACCAATCGCTTCGGACAAATTGTATTGATCAATCCGTCGGCGATGAGGATGCTTCGGCTCAAAGATACCCGCGTGATCGGTAAGACAGTCGAGGGATTGTTGGGCAATCCTGATTTAAAAAAGGATATCGCCGAAACTTTGGAGAGGGTGACTAAAACGGCTTCGCTTACCAGGCTGGAGATTTCCACCCCCGATGGGCGTTTCCTGCAGCCCAATATCACGCCCATCATGGATGAAACCGGCGAGTGCTTGGGAACCGTGACCGTGCTTTTGGACGTTACCGAAGAGAAAAAAGTTGAAAAAATGAAATCGGACTTTGTGCAACTGGTCTCGCATGAGCTGAAAGCTCCCGTGGGTGCAATCGAAGGCTATCTCAACCTGATTATAGATGGCGTGACAGCGAACAATCCGGAAAAGGAGAAAGAGATTATTAAAAGGTCGCGGGACAAGGCAAAAAGTCTATTGGAGCTGATCAACGACTTGTTGGATTTGTCGCGCACGGAACGCAAGGCGACCTCGAAAATAATGGCTCCCGTGGATTTGCCGGAGATCCTCACTGAGACCGTCAACTTTTATCAGAATGAAGCCAAGGCCAAATCCATTACTCTGCGATTGGCCGTGGCGCCTCAGTTGCCCAAGATTTTGGGCAACGCTGAAGACTTGGCACGGCTCTTTGCCAATCTGTTGAGCAATGCCATCAAATATACGCCCGAAAACGGCTGCGTGAATGTCTATGCTGAAAGGCGCAACTCTCACTTGGCGATAAGCGTTCAAGACAGCGGCATTGGCATGAACAAAGAAGAATTGACAAAGATTTTCGACGAATTCTATCGCGCCAAGAATGCGCTCTCGAGAAAAATATCCGGCACCGGATTGGGACTTGCCATCGCGAAGAAAATCGCTGAGGAGCACAAAGGATATATCGAGGTAGAAAGTAAGCTCAACAAAGGTTCGATCTTTTGCGTCGTACTGCCGATAATCGAATCGCCTTCTCCTTAGTGCACCAAAGGTGCATTTGACGGTAGGACAAGATGTCATCTTGTCCCTCAAAATCTTGCCAAAAGAACAACAAGTTAATGTATAATATTATAGCTGGTATGCTTGATCCCTTTGACAGGTGTCGCTCTTGACTGATGATTTATACCAAAAGGCTCTTGAGCGAAGAAAGGATTTGCCGTTTCCCTTCATTGCCATAACCGGTAGCAACGGCAAAACGACTACCAAACGAATGCTGGCCGCCATCCTGCGCCGTCAAGGAAAAGTGTACGATTTTGCCTATGGCGCGGATACTGCCGACAAGATCGCTCAAGAATTGCTTCAGGTGGATGCCGAGCATGATTGGGCGTTGGTCAAGATGGGCGCCACGGCGCCGGACGAAGTCGCCCGTTCGGCCCGCCTCATCCGTCCGCAAGTAGCCATTGTGACCAATGTCGGCGAGGCGCATCTGAATGCGTTTGCAAGCATTGAGAAAATTGCCGAGGCCAAGTCGGCCTTGGTCAAAGTGCTTCCTGATGATGGCACGGCCATCCTGAATCGTGATAATGACTACGTGCGCGGCATGGCCAAGCACACGGCCGCCAAAAAGCTGTTCTTTGGCATGAGCGAGGCTGCAGATTACTCAGCGGCGAATCTGGATCACCTGGGACCGGGGGGCACGGCCTTTACGGTGCGGCGGAAACATGGAACGAGTCTTCGCCTTAATTTGCCGATCTACAGTCTTGGAGACGTGTACAACGCCCTTGCCGCCATCGCGGCGGCTGATCTGTTCCTGATTCCGGACCAGATGATTGCCGATGCTTTGGAAAATGACTTTGTCCTGCCCGATGGCCGCGGCAAACTTCATCATATCGGCAGCATCTACATTCTGGACGATACCTATGATGCAACTCCACAATCACTGCTCAAGTCGTCCAAGTCTTTGCTCAATTTTCGTGATTATTCCAAACGGCTTATTCTGGTTGTGGGTGACATGTCGCATCTGGGAATTCAAGTAGAAGAGAGGCATAAAAGACTGGGATATTATTTGTCTGGAATGCCAATTGACGTTTGCTGCTTTGTCGGCAGATACGCCAGCACTACGGCCGGGGCCGTGTTCGCTAGACCCATTGCCAAGCGCTCTGTGCACGCTTTCAAGAATTTGGACGACGGCCTTGAGTTTCTCATAAGCGAGTTAAGAGCCGGTGACACGGTTTTGGTGGAAGGAAGCGAATCTGAGGACATGTCAAGAATGGTCAAGGCGCTGGTTCAAAAGGCCAATGAGAAGATCTAAGCAAAGCTTTGTTGGAAGGCAATTACGCGATCATCTGGCCGAATGCAATTATACTTGTTAAGGGTAAAAAATATCGCCCTTCTTGTCATTCCCGCGCATGCAGGATTCTCCTTGCGAATAGATGGTTAGGAGATGCCTGGATTCACAGGCGTGACCCGAAAAAATGACCCCTAAACAGCGTAGCTCGAGCTACCAACCTCATCAGAGGAACCACACATGGTACTGAACGAAATCTTGGACACCCTGAAGCTGCAAGCACTAAGCGGAGAAGGCAACCTTGGGCAAGAGGTGACTTCCGCTTATGTTTCCGACATCCTCAGCGATGTCATGGCCAAAGCCCGCAAGGGATGCCTGTGGATCACCCACCAAACACATGAGAATGTGCTGGCCATTGTCTTCTTCAAAGGTCTTGTCGGCGTCATTCTCCCTGATGGACTCAGGCCTGATGAGAAGGTGCTCGCCAAGGCCCGGGAAAAGATAATCCCGGTATTGGTCACCGACCTTTCCGCATTCGAGGTTGCCGGGCAGCTCTACGCGCTCGGCATTAGGGGAAAGGCGTGAATGCTGAACTGGTACAAAGCCGACCTGCATCTGCATAGCGTGCTTTCCGCCTGTGCCGAGCTTTCCATGGGTCCGCGCGACATCGTGAAAAAGTCGCTGCAACAAGGACTGGACATCATTGCCATCACCGACCACAATTCCGCGGAGAATGTCCCGGCGGTGATCGAGGCGGCAAATGGATCGGGATTGACGGTGATTCCCGGCATGGAGGTGTCCAGCAAAGAAGAGGTGCATTCGATTTGTCTTTTCCCGGACTTGGAGAGCGTGTTGGGCTTTCAGGAGTTTGTTTATCGCTATGTCGCGGATGGGTTCAATGACGAGTCGTTCTTTGGGCCGCAGCTTATCTGCGACAAGAATGACAACGTCATCGGTCGAAACCGCATGATGCTTTCTTTCGCCATCAGCGCGGGTTTAGATCGAGTAGCGGAGCAGGTGGAACGTTTTCAAGGTATCATTTATCCGGCGCACGTGGACCGCGGTGCTTACAGCATTCTGCGGGTACTGGGTTTCATTCCCAATCATTTGCCGATCAAGGCCGTCGAGATTTCGCAGCGCAGCAAGCTTGACGAGCCGCAGATCAAGTTCCTGCAAAAAAGCTATGCGGTCATCACGGCCTCGGATGCTCACGACATCGACCAGGTAGGCAAAGAATATACTTTTTTCAAGCTAAAGGAGCCAAGCTTTGCCGAAATCAAGATGGCCATCAACCGACAGGATGGCCGCGCCGTTTCGTTGGCGATTCCGCCGGAGAGGGCTTGATTGCACAACCGGTACAGTTTCTTTGCGCTGGATAATCCGGATCGCGTGCTGATTCGTCCTGCGACGATTGCAAGCTGTCCATTCTTTTTTGTAGAAAGGTCACATGCGCGAGCTTTCATTACATATTCTCGATATTGCCAGCAATTCGGTAGAGGCGAAGAGCAGCCGAGTCATCGTGGCCATTGAGGAATCGGCCGCACAGAATCTGCTGCGCATTCGCGTTCGCGACAACGGTTGCGGCATGTCAGCGGAGATGCTGGAAAAGGCGGGCGATCCGTTTTTCACCACACGCAGCACGCGGCCTGTCGGCATGGGCCTGTCTCTCTTCAAGCAGGCAGCCCAGCAATGTGAGGGCGACTTTAAGATCCATTCCTGTCTTGGCCAGGGCACGACCGTAATGGCGAGCTTTAGGCTGAATAGCCTGAACCGTGCGCCGTTGGGAGACATGGCCGAGACGATGGTCAATTTGATGCTCGGCGCCCAGAATGTACACTTTGGTTATTTTCATCGAACCGATCACGGCAGATTCTTCTTTGATTCATACTGGCTTTACGCCCGCGTGCTCGAACGGAGTTGCTCGATCTACGATGTGGTCGATCCGGCAAAAGAGCAAATTCGTCGTGGCTTGCAACAAATTCATTCTGTCGGATAGGAAACCGGTGAAAAATTATAGTCAATGGTCAACTGTCAATGGTCAACGTTCAACAGCTAATGGCTAAAGGCCAAAAGCCAAAGGCCAACTAACAAGGAGGAACCATCTGTGAAAACCTTAGCGGATCTCCGCGAAATCAAAGAAAAGGCCAAAAGGGAGATGGCCGCTCGTGCGCAAGCTGCGAAATACCACGTGGTGGTCGCAATGGGCACCTGTGGAATTGCTGCCGGAGCGCGAAATGTCATGACCGCCATTTTGGATGAAATCAGCAACCGTAACATAATCGATACGGTCGTTACCCAGACTGGTTGTCTGGGCTACTGCGATCAAGAACCGTTGGTTCAGGTGGCGCAATCCGACAAAGCCACGATTACCTATGGTAAAGTCACGCCGGAAATAGCTCGGCAGATTGTCTCCGAGCATATTCTTGGACAAAGGGTGCTATCGGATTATGTGTTCATCCATGGCTGATCAATTATGGAAAGCGAAAACTGAAACTGAACTTGCCGCGAAGGCACAACGACCCGCGGATGAATTTTCGCGCAACATGGCAGAAAGAAACTTGTTGTCTTTGTGGCTATTGATAAGGTCAATGCGATAGGAGAAAGTCGATGCCAGATTTATCGAAAGTCGATGCAATTGTCAAAAACTATAACGAAACCAAGTCTCCACTCATTCACATTCTCAAGGACGTCCAGAAGGAGTTCGGTCATCTATCCGAAGATGTGCTAACCCGCGTCGCCATGAAAACCGACATTCCCTTGAGTGAGGTCTACGGGGTGGCGACTTTTTACAGCCTTTTCACCACCAAGCCCAAGGGAACGCACATAGTACGCTGCTGCAACAACGCGCCCTGCCATGTGAAGGGATCGAAAGAAGTTCTCAACAAGATCAAAGAGTATCTGGGCCTGGAAGTCGGCGAGACGACGCCGGATCGAAAATTCACTCTCGAATTCACCAGTTGTCTTGGCTTGTGCGCGGTCGCGCCGGTCATGATGGTGGATGACGAAGTGTACGGTAACCTGACCCCTGAGAAAGCCGTGGCTATCCTGAAAGACTATAAGCTGAAAGGGGGGACGAATGCATAGACTACATATATTGATCGCCATGGATGCACATACGCTGGCTCAGGGTGCGCGGGCCGTTAAAGATGCGTTGCTGCGGGATTTGGCACTGGCCAATCTGACCGAAGAAGTGAGGGTCGTCGAGAGCGGCAGCTTGGGCATTTACAACAAGGGCGTTGTGCTGGTCGTTTTCCCCGATGGCGTCTACTACGCCGGTGTGAAAGTAGAAGACGTAGCGGAAATCATTTCCGAGCACATTCTTAAAGGTCGGGTAGTCAAGCGCCTGCAATATCCGGAAATACCGCCAGCGGTAAAATTGGGAGCAGCGGAAAAGGCGGCGCGCTTCGGCAAACAAGTACGAGTGGTGCTGAAAAACGCCGGCGTCATTGATCCGGAAAACATTGAAGAGTACATTGCCGAGGACGGTTATGAGGCGCTCGGCAAAGCGCTGACGGAAATGACTCCGGAGCAGGTTTTGGCGCAAGTCAAAGACTCGGGCCTTCAGGGTCGCGGCGGTGCCTTTTTTCCCACCGGACTCAAGTGGAGTTTTGCCGCGAAGGAAAAGTCCGAGGTCAAATACATTATCTGCAATGCGGATGAAGGAGAGCCGGGAACTTTTAAGGATCGCCTGATTCTGGAAGGTGACCCACACGCGGTCATCGAAGGAATGGCCCTTGCCGGCTATGCGGTCGGCGCACAGCAGGGGTATGTCTATATCCGCGGCGAATACAAGATGTCCATTGACCGAGTCAAGCGCGCCATCGAAAGCGCCCGCGAGCATAGTTTGCTCGGCAAGAATATTTTTGGCTCCAATTTTAGCTTTGATTTGGAAATTCGCGAAGGCGCAGGCGCTTATATTTGTGGCGAAGAGACCGCTCTCATTGAGTCCATCGAAGGCAAGCGCGGTGAGCCGCGCAACAAGCCGCCCTTCCCACCGTCCGTAGGATTATGGGGCAAGCCGACCATCGTCAACAACGTGGAAACGCTGGCCAATGTGCCGCAAATTATCCGCAAAGGGGCTGATTGGTACAGATCCCTTGGCACGGCCAAGAGTCCCGGCACCAAGGTCTTTACCATGGTCGGCAACATCAACAATCCTGGCTTGATCGAAGTTCCTATGGGCATCACGCTGCGGGAAATCATTTATGACATCGGCCACGGCATTCCCGACGGCAAAGGCTTCTTGCTGGCTCAGCTCGGCGGTACCACCGGTGGCATTTTGACCAGCGAGCATCTTGACCTGCCGTTGACTACGGAAAATCTGCGTGAGATCGGTTCCGGCATGGGCTCCGGCGCACTTTTGGTGGTAGACGACACGCAGTGCGTCGTCGATTTGGTCAAGACCTTTGTGGAGTTTTTCAGACATGAATCCTGTGGCATCTGCACCATGTGCCGCGAAGGCAACGGCCGGTTGCTGGAATTGTTGGAAGTCATTTCCTCCGGCGGCGGAAAAACGAGCGATTTGGTCTTGATTGAGAGATTAGCCAACTCCATGATGAAGAGTGCCTTCTGCGGTCTCGGCCAGGCAGCGCCCATTCCCATACTCGGCTGTCTAAAGTATTTTCGGGAAGAGTTCGTCCAGCACGTCAGGGAAAAGGCCTGTCGCGCAGGCCGGTGCGAAATGTATTCGCTGAGTGCAGCTAACGCGGCATGACCGTAGAGCGGCCAATAGTGGCGCGAACATGAAAGGCATTCAGCGATCAGGTGTCAGCGGTCGGCGACCAGCGCTTAGCGATCAGCGTTCGGAGGTCATCGTCCGGCGATCAGCAGTCAGCTACCAGCGATCAGCCATTCAAAATTGGTGGCTAAAGTGAGTTTTTTCTTTTACAATAGAAAGAATGAGGAGGATTGGTTTTGAATACAGTGACTCTAACAATTGATGGCCAACAAGTAACCGTGCCTGCCGGAACGAGCGTTCTGGATGCTGCGGAAAAGATACACATCAAGATTCCGCGACTCTGCTACCACCCGGACTTGCCCCCTGTTTCCGCCTGCCGTTTGTGCGTGGTGGAAATCGAGGGTGATCGGCTTTTACGCACGGCCTGCTCTTGGCAGTGTCAGGATGGAATGGTGGTTTCCACGCGCTCGCCTTTGGTGCGCGAATCGCGTCTCGTCGCCCTGGAATTGCTGCTTTCGCGCCATCCAATGAAGTGCACCGAATGCGTGCGCAATGGCTCATGCGAGCTGCGTCAGGTCGCCGATCAGCTTGGCGTCCGCGAGATTAGCTTTGAATATCACGAGCGGTTGGGAGAGATCGATCGCAGCAGCTCCGCGGTGGTGCGTGATCCCTCTAAATGCATTCTTTGCCGGCGTTGTGTGCAGACCTGCACCCTGGTACAAAGCGTCAGCGCCCTGGGCATGGAAAATCGCGGTTACGATGTTTGGGTTGATACGCCCTTTAACAAAGGTCTCGCCGATGTTACCTGCGTCGCCTGTGGACAATGTATCGACCGCTGTCCTGTGGGAGCGCTCTATGAGAACAGTCACATTCAGAGAGTATGGGATGCATTGGACAATCCCAATCTCCACGTGGTGGTGCAAACGGCACCGGCTGTGCGCGCTTCCATTGGCGAGGAGTTTGGCTTGCCGGCCGGGTCGTTGGTGACGGGGGAAATGGTCACCGCTTTGCGAATGATGGGCTTTGAAAAAGTATTTGATACCGATTTCACTGCGGATTTGACAATTATCGAAGAAGGCTATGAGTTGCTGGGTCGCCTGCAAAACGGCGGTCCATTGCCGCTGCTCACCTCCTGCAGTCCCGGTTGGATAAACTTTATCGAGCATTTTTATCCCCAGCTCTTGCCGCATGTTTCCTCCTGCAAATCGCCGCAGCAGATGTTCGGCGCCTTGGCCAAGACCTATTATGCGGAAAAAACGGGCATCGCGCCGGAGAACATTTACGTCGTTTCCATCATGCCTTGTACGGCGAAAAAGCTCGAGAGCGAGCGCCCGGAAATGAATGCCAGCGGCTATCAGGACGTGGATGCGGTCTTGACCACCCGCGAGGCCGCCCTCATGATGAAGCAATTGGGTATCAAGTTGCCTGAGCTGCCGGACGGCAAGTTCGACGAACCGCTGGGAATGTCCACCGGGGCCGGCGTCATATTCGGCAATACCGGCGGAGTGATGGAGGCCGCTTTGCGTACGGTCTACGAAGTGGTCACCAAAACCTCGCTCGATAACGTTGAGATCAACGCCGTGCGGGGCATGGAAGGGGTGCGCGAAGCGGAAGTGATGGTCGGCGATTTGAAAGTGAAAGCTGCCGTCGCCAATGGCCTTGCCAACGCCCGCAAGCTGATGGAGAAAATCGTCTCCGGGGAAGCGCAATATCATTTCATCGAAATTATGGCTTGTCCCGGCGGCTGCATCGGCGGCGGCGGGCAGCC
>DYKH01000305.1 GCA_020722685.1 Caldithrix sp.
TTCCCCAAACCACATTGCTGACATCGCCCAACAGCTTTTCCAGTGCTTGCATGGTGCTCCTCTCGATTATGCCTGTTCATCTCGGAATCGCCGCTCGATCAGAGTACGGTTCCGGATTCCATCCCAGTTATTGGCAGGCCAAAATAGCGAAAAAAAGCCAAGCTGGCAATAGGAATTATGCAGTGGTTCCATGATTTCCTGCTGTGTTTTTGCATTTGGAGTTGGGGTCCACGTCTGGCAGCGAAAAGACTAACCGCGAGTCTTCGCGAATGTCTTTATTGGCGCTTATTGGCGTGGATTTGCGGTTTGCGATCATGGTGGGAGCGGCACTTCTTAGGATGACTTGATGAGCTCTATATCGGTTCCGAATCAATTCTTTTCACGACTTGTTTCCCCGATAGAAACGGATGGATGGTTAGCCCCTGGTAGAAAAGAAAAAGCCGGAATCCACAACAGGCATTCCGGCTTTCAATTCCCGTAAAGATGATCTCATCGCATCAGAACCAGCCGCCTTGTTTGCGAAAAATCGCCGGCTTGCAAGCGACAGAAATAAATGCCGGAAGACGCCTGTTGGCCCCGGTCATCCTTGCCGTCCCATTCGACTTCATGCACACGGGCAGCCTGATGTCCGGTCACTAAAGCGCGGATAACCTGGCCATTCAAATTGAGAATTCGCAAATCCACCAAGGTTTCCTCAGGCAGAGCATATCGAATTCGCGTAGATGGATTGAATGGATTGGGATAATTTTGCTGCAGGGAGAATTCCGCAGGGCCTGCGATCATGACAACCGTGCTTTCAGAGAAAGAATGATCGCCGCTGTTATCGATCTGTTTCAGACGATAACTGTACGTGCCGGGCGGTAACTCTCTGTCCTCGTAGAAATAGGCGGCGCTTCTCGACGTGGTCCCATGCCCCGCGACAAAGCCTACCTTCTCATAGTACCCTCTGCGGGTCTTTCGCTGCACCTCGAAGCCAAAGTTGCCGCTTTCACTGGCTGTGTTCCATTCCAGACGGACATTGTTGCCCGTGACCGTGGCGCGAAAAGACGAAAGCTCGACCGGCACCACCTGCCAATCTCGGGTGCCGATAAATACATTTTGTGTCTCTTCCGGTTGGAGCTGATTCAGCCACACGAACACAGCCGAATTATCCAACATTTGCACAGCGGGCCGCGTTTGATCCCCATCCGCCGTATCGGCGCTCAGGGTAAAGGTTTCCTGAGCGACTTGATTCGCATCGAATCGTCTGGCATAGATGTCCCAGCTATTGGCGCGACTGTCTTGCCAAGCAAAGAGGCATTCGCCTTTTTGGTTCAGAGCAATCGTGGGGTACTCACGTGAGCCTTGCTCTCCAGATTCATCCACGCGTAACTCAGGCGCCAATTCCAAAAGAGAAGCATCGAACCACTTTGCATACACCGTGTTCGGCTGTTGGCGATAATCTTCCCAACAAGTGATGAATCGTCCGGCCTTGGCTGCCACCGAAGGTCGCCATTGGATGCTGCTGCCGGCGATGTCATTGACTTTGAAATTCCCGGCTTGCTTCGACCCGTCGGCCTTCATCCGTTGGCCGTAGACGTCCGAATTGCCGTTACGTTTGTCTTCCCAGACGATTAACGTTGAGCCGTCGTTGGCGGAAGCAACCTCAGGCGACCACTGCAGAGTCTGATCGCCAGTATCGGTATTGACCCGGAAGCCGGCATATTGTTCCTGACCCGAATTGGCAAATTTGCGGGCATAGATGTTGTTGTCCCCATCGTCATCTTGCAGCCAAACAACGGTAAAGTAGCCCACGCTGTCGGCGGACACCGCCGCAAAATACTGATTTTTCCCTTGAGTAATGTCCACGCTCTTTTCATCCCCCTTGGCCACGCGTAAGGAGTCAAAACCGCGCCAATAAATAGTTGGTCGCCCGTCGCGATCGTCCTCCCAAACCACCACAAAGCCGCCGTCGGAGGTGGCAGCGATGGCCGGGGTGGACTGAGCTGCACTTCCACTTTCGCTATGTATTTTGAAATTTGTTCCGATAGCCGCTAGGGACGGGTCAAAGTATTGGCCGTAGATGTCCGGGTTGGCAGCGCCGCGGCGCTCGTCTTGCCAAACGACCAGGATCAGATCGCCCGTTTTGGACATGGCCATGGCCGGGTTCCAGCAGTCTTTGTCGGTGCCATTGACCTTTTGGAATGTGCTATCGATATCCGCCCAAACCAAGCCGCTGCGGCTATTCATGTACTCGCCGGGTCCCCTTGGTGAAGTATTCATAAACAAGGTAGCCAACAGGGATTGCTCGTACAATCTCGTCTGCAAGCTTGGGCAAAAGTGACGCATTTCTACGGCCAATTCGCGGACGGCCAATTCCGGAGCATCGTCAACAGCCAGCCGTCGCAGCAGCAGGTTCACCTTGTAGGAATAGTAGGGAGCCTTTGCTATTGCATCTTGGATGATCGAATCTTTGCTTATTTGCGCCAGTTTGCTCTTTTCAAGCTTGGCAAAAGAAATGGTGCATAGAATGAGCAGCCAAACAACGGATGCAGCCGTTTTTCGCATTAAACCTCCGACACTCGGTTTTCTCGATCTTGCGGTGTACATAATGTAAAGGCAGCGCCAGCTAAATGCCGACGCTGCCTCGGCGGTAAAATAATGAGTATTTCGTACTGCTCGCTATTGGAGTCAGACCTCACAGGTCTCCGAGACCTGTGAGGTCCAAACTGGTGAGCTATTTCAACATCAGCACTTTCCGAATGCTGTTATGATCAGCCGCCTGAATGTGGATTATGTAAGTTCCACTGGGCAGGGGCTGCGCCAAGTCATCCTTGCCATCCCAGGTGATGGTGTAGTAGCCGACATTCAGTGACACGTCCAGAAGGGTGCGCACTTTTTGTCCCAGCATGTTAAAGACGGTGATCTCTACGTCGCTTTTCTCAGGCAGAGCAAAGTCCAAGCTCGTTGTCGGATTGAACGGATTGGGATAGTTATTGCTGACCGAGAATTCGGTCGGCGATCCCAAAACGGAGATCAGATTCTCGGCCATCGGACTGTTGTTGGCCACTGTGAGCGCCGTCGAGGTCATGATCTCGATCTCACCCAGTTGTCGCCAGCCGCTGGCCGGAAAGTCGATGACGAGCTTCACGTACTTGGCATTGGCAGCCGGGAACAGGTGCGTTTGCCAACCCGGTTGGCGTTGCAGGCCGTCGTAGATGGTCACGAAATCGGCGTCTTTCTGTCCGGAAGTTGAAGCTAACAGCCGGAAGCGACGCACCCAGCGATTTTCATTGCCGACCCCGGTATCGACCAGCAAATTGAATTGCTGCACGGCCTTGATGCTGCCGTCGGCAAAGCCGAAAATGGCATAAGGCTGAGAGCCGCCTGCAGTCACCGTGCCGTCATAGCCGTTCTGGTCGCCGTCAATGGCATTGTCCCAGCCTTCACCTCTAAAGGTTTCCGTGTCCTTTACGAGCACGAGGGCGGCCTTTTGCAGGGTCGGCTGAGTGAAATTGATCGTGGCCGTGCCGATGGTGACGCCATTGACAATCGCCCGCAGCAGCTTGGCGCCGGCTGCCAACGATGCCATTTGCGCTTGGTACACGCCGGGGGTAGAAGTCGCCGTCACCGGATAGTAGATATTCGGTCCAGGCACAGCGTAGATGCTAAAGTCTTCCTCCGACAAACCGGTAAGGGGATTGCCGGCTGCATCTTTTACCGTAAGCGTGATTTGCGAAAGGTCCACGCCGTTGGCAATGTGCGGCGAGGTGGCAGCGACGGTCGACCGGCCGGGATCAGCAAAAGTCCTGATGGGACAAACCTGGAATTCTCCGATTTGCCGCCAACCGGAAGCCGGATCGTCCAGCACCAGCTTGACGTATTTGGCGAGAACGGGACTGAATGTGTATTCTTGCCAATCGCCACCGTTTTTGCTGCCCGTCAGAACCGTCGTGAAATTGGCATCGCTAATTCCAGTGGTAGAAACCATCACGTGGAATCTGCGCACCCAACGATTTTCCATCTCAACTCCCGTGTCGGTCAGTAACCGCACTTTATTGATGGATTTGGTTTTGCCGTCGGCGAACTGGAAAACGCCATAAGGCGGATTACCTTGGGCGGTGACGGTGCCGTCCCAACCGCTGATGTCATGGTCGATGGCGTTGTCCCAAGCCTCGCCGGGCGAGGCAGAGCTGTTGTCGACCAGCTCCAGGGCCGCGCAAGGAGTCGGACCGTAGCCGCAGACCGAAATCATGTCAGGATTTTCCGAGGTCAACGGACCATCCGGCGTGGTGATTGTCAGGGTAACGTCGTACCGACCGGGCATGCTGTAAACATGCGTTGGATTCCGCTCGGTAGAGGTGTTGCCATCGCCGAAATCCCACTGCCAGGCCGTCACCGTGCCTTCGGAGTTATCCTCAAAATGCACGACCAACTCCGGACAACCCATCGTCGGCGTGGCAAAGGGGCGCAGCTTCATGAAAAAGTTCGCGGTGACCGTCTTGTTGCTGTCCATTTTCACGGTCGTATTGGCGGCGGCGATATTGCCCACGTCGCCCGTCCAATGAAGAAATCTAAAGTTGGGCTTGGCAATGGCCGAGATCGGAACCACTGTGTCGGGAGCATAGACGTGATCGCCGACCGGTGGCACCGTGGTGCCGCCGTTAGCCGGATTGACGGCCATCGTCAAGGTGTAGCCGGTGGCTGCCGAAATGGTGAACACCGCATCGCTCTGATCGGAGGGTGAGCCGTCCACGTCGGTCACTCTCACCAGAGCAGTGGTCGTGGGCGTATTGGGAACCGTCCAAGAGTAGGAGCCGTCATCGGCGGTGGAGGCGATGATTTCCGTCCACGAGGTGCCATTATCGGCAGAGTACTCGATCTTGACATTGCCGGAGGTATTGACGGAAGTCCAGGTGATGTCGT
>DYKH01000306.1:0-1538 GCA_020722685.1 Caldithrix sp.
AACCCACCCACAATCCCCTGAGTCTCCACACTCACCCGCACAACTCTCCCAATCAACTCAACGATATACCGCTCATTGCCAATTTCTTTCAACATTCGGTTGGGATCATTCTCGATGCCACTAGACTTATCTACCCGCACCGAGTACCGTTCCATCACCCACTCCACCGGAGATTTGCCATTGACCACATAGGCATAGGCGTCTTCTGGAATGCCTTTCAGCGTCAGGGCGTTGTTGTAAACGATGCTCCCACGTTCCCCTTTCTTCGGAAAACGTATCTTTTGCACCGTGTAATCCCGCTTGTCGCCGGTCCAGACTTCTTCCAGCGGCCAAGGTTCGATTTCTTCATAGCCCAGATGCAACACCATCAGCTTCTTTCCGGCTTCGGCAAAGGCCCGGAAGTCCGGAGCGTAAGGGATGCGGGGAATCATCTTGCTCAGGTCTGCGGCGTAGGTTTCCCGGTATTCCGGTGAGTGCAGCAGGCCATAGACGTAGTGGAACAGGTCGATCTTCTCGATGCCTTCATCCTGATAATGGCGGCGGAACTCGGCCAAGGCCCAGTCCGTAATCGCATCACGACGAATGTAGCCGTCTGCATCCGGGGTGCCGCCCAGATCATCCGATTCATCGAAAAGGTTGCCCTGCGATGAATCCGCTTTGCTCAGGCGCTTGCGGGCTTCCTCGACGGTTTCGTACCAGTAGAGGGGGAAGCATTGTCCCTTGGAAATCATTTCAAGATCAGGAGTGGTCTTTGTTGCCAAGCAGGAAAATTCTTTAGTGGCCCCAATTCCCGTTGCAGAAATTACTACATTCTCCTGCCGTTCTGTCGGGAAAAGGCGCGGGATTTGATAAACCATTTCGTTAAATTGACGGTTAAAATACAGCCATTGTTTGCAGAATGGCCGATACATGGCCGTTCGGAGCGATTCCGGCACAAAATCATGCTGTTTTCCGCGTGAGGCATCCTGCTTCAAATTAACAGACCAACTGATTTGTTCGGGATCACTGCAGATAACATCCTCGACCTTCGGCCATGCGGATTTTGGTAAACTGTCACAGGCTTTCGCGTACTTTGCGGAATCCGCATTGAATACGTCAATCATATCCTGCATGTTATCGGAGAGGTCTTGACGGCTATGGTTATAGGCCCAGGCATCACGATTGGTTGCAACACCTAATGAATACATATCAAAAATAGCTTCTGCACTATCTCTTTTATCACCCAACGGCATGAATTGCTTATACCCTTCACTTCGCTGGCCAATCCAGTCCCCAGCCTCATTGGGATGAATATGGTTCCAGGCCAGACCTTTTATGCTGGAAGCCTTGCGAATGATATTCAGTTTGTCCTCACGGCTCAGATAGTCGCCAATATCGTGATAGTAAAGTTCCGCAGGACCAGAATGTTGCGGGTCTTTGATGAGGATGGTGACAGCTACCGGGGTGCGGGAACCTAAACCAAAAATACCATCTCCTTCCTTGCGTCGTTGCTCTCCTGATGTTCTGGCATTTCCGCGCAAATTAAGCACATAAACCTG
>DYKH01000306.1:1638-4776 GCA_020722685.1 Caldithrix sp.
GCTTTTCTGCCCCGCAGAATACGGTGGATTCCCCACAATCACCCGAATATCCAGTTTCTTTTGAAGCTCTGCGCGTTCGGAATTGCCTTCCAGGTAGTTTTCATCGGTGACACCGAGAGAGTCTTTGGATTCTTTCTCGCTACGCTCATTCATCTGAAAGGTATCGGTCAGCACAATGCCGTTGAATGGCTTATATTGCAGGGTCTTGGCGTGGTAGGCCGATTCGATGTTGATGGCCGCAATGTAATAGGCCAGCAGGACCAGTTCATTCGCGTGAATCTCTTTTTCGTACTTGCGCGGCAACGCATGGGGCTTGATGAGGTCGGACTGGATCAGGCGCGTAATGAATGTACCCGTTCCGGTAAAGGGATCGAGGATCTGCACCCCCTCACTGTTCAAATCTCCGTCAAAATGCTCTTTGAGGACTTCATTGACGCTGTTCAGGATGAAATCCACGATCTCGACCGGGGTGTAAACGATACCCAGTCGGGCCACCAGTTCCGGGAAGGCCGCCTGGAAAAAGGTGTCGTAGAGATTGCGAATCAAATCCTGTTTGGATGCGTCACTTTGGGCCAGAGAAACCCGCTTGGCCACGTCCTTGTAGAAGCGTTCCAGCTTCTCGGTTTCCGCATCCACGTCATGCTTGTCGATGACTGCCAGAATCCGCTGCATGGCTTGGGATACCGGGTTTTCCGCAGAAAAGGATCGGTCCCCAAACAAGGCCTCAAAAATGGGCTTGGTCAATACATGCTGGGCCAGCATTTCCACCGCTTCCTGCTCGGAAATGCCGCTGTTCAGATTTTTGCGAATCCCCTTGAGAAACACATTGAAAGCCGCACGGCCTTCTCTTTTCTCGATCAGGTTTTCAATACGCTGAATCACGGTGCGGGAAATCTTGGCGACATCCTTGGCCCAACTCGCCCAGTATTCGCTATCGCCCAGATGCTTGGGTGTAACGGCATACAGGGCTTTCTGGATGTTCTCAATGGGCAGCAAGGGCAATTCAATGGGGTCGCCACCGATACTGGGACCGGACTTCCGTTTTTTCTTGCGGGATGACCCTCCACCACCGTCTATCACTTCCATCCGGCGCTTGTATTCCGATTCATCCACCAGGCGTTCATCGTGCGCCCGCAATGCCTTCAGAATCTTCCAGACCGCCTGAAAACGCGGATCCTTGTCGATATAGGCGTCGTAGTTCGCTACATCGGTTGAGGGAATGGCAATGGGCAGGATGACATAGCCAAAATCCTTGCCCGGAGCCTTCCGCATCACCCGTCCCACGGACTGCACAATATCCACCATGGAATCGCGGGCATCAAAGAAAATCACGGCATCCAGCGCAGGCACGTCCACCCCTTCGGATAGACAACGGGCATTGGTCAGCAGATGACAGGAACCGGACTCCGGTTCTTCTTTCAGCCAGTCCAGCAAGGTGAGGCGCTCGCCCATATTCATGTCGCCGTCCACATGCCGGGTCTTGGCCTGCAGGAAAGTGTGGGGCGTTTCAGGGCTATCCACGTCTTCGCTGCCTTCCTCCTGCAAGGCCAAGGCTACGATCTTGCCAAAGGCGTCACGGACCTGTTCAGAGGCCTTGATGCTCTTGCAAAAGCCCACAGCGCGTTTCATGGCCGGGGCATTGCTGGTTTCGGTTACGTCTGCCCCGTCGATCACCTGAACATTCTGATTGGATAAACCTTTCCAGGCTCCGATGATGCGGGTCGCAAACTCTACCGTAATGCCCTTTTTCTCATCCAGCTTGTAAATAGCGTTGTACTTATTGGCGATGTCGGCCATGTCTTCTTCGCGCATGGCCACAATGATGACCTTGTACTCCGTGAGGATGCCGCGACTGGCTGCTTCACCGAAACTGAGGTTGAAAAACTCCGGGCCATAGATGGCCTCGTCATC
Organism: Caldithrix sp.; assembly: GCA_020722685.1. Next base: position 3,550 of record DYKH01000306.1, read on the forward strand.
CATGGAATAGAGTACCGCTTCTTTTTCGTCGGCTTTTTTGCGGGTTTTCTCGGTATAGATACGGGGAGTGGCCGTCATGTAGAGGCGTTTCCTGGCGCGAAGCAAGGCGTTCTGGTGGACCTTGACGAAATCCGAATCCGCTTCGGATTTGTTTTTCAGCGTGAGGCCGGTAGTCCGATGGGCTTCGTCGCAGATCACCAGGTCAAAATCCGGCAGATTCCCGGTCCTTTGCGCTTTAATGACGACATCAATGGATTGGTACGTCGAAAAGATCACTTTCCGACGGTTGTTTCTGGTTTTCTGAATAGCGTTGGCCAGCCTATCCGCACTCGTGGTCGCGGGGTAGGCGAGTTCTGCTGTTCTCATATCCTCGTCTTCCTGCCCGACCTTGCTATCCGAACAGACCACAAAGGCATCAAAAGGCTTCTGGGCCTGATCTGCCCATTCCCGAAGGGTTTGGGATACCAGAGTGATCGAAGGGGCCAGAAACAGCGTCAGCCCGTCATCAGGGACCATACGCTCCATGATGTTAAGACTGGTAAAGGTCTTGCCGGTACCACAGGCCATAATGAGCTTGCCGCGATTCTGGGTTTCAAAGCCCTTCAGGGTCGCCTGTAAAGCCTCGCGCTGATGTTCGCGCAAGGATTTACCTGGGGTGCGCGTCAGAGTTTCCGGGGCACTCCAACTGAATTTCTCCCAATCAATCGGGGCCGCTTCCATATCGCGCAGATACAGAACATTCAGATCCTCAATGCCATTGATGGCTTCTTCGGCCTGCCGCCCCAGATTGTTTTGCGTATCCACAAAGAGCATGTAGGAAAACGCCTTTTCCTCTCCATCGACCGTGAACTTGCGGCTGGCATCATGGGTGAAATTGGTAATGGCATCCTTGTGAATCCGGCTCTTTGCATCGTAAAACTTGCACTGAATGGCCCAGTAGTCGCCATCAATCGTGCGGGCTACCAGGTCAAAGCCCAGATTGTCGGCATTCCAGTGCTCAGGGCGGTCTGGCCAGTCCTTGTATTGCCAGACCGCATCCAGTTTATCCGCATATACCGGGTCGGTTTTCAGGTAGGCCACCATGAATCGCTCGAACAGCATCCCCTTGTGATGTACGTCTTTGGCGAAGCGGTTTAATTCGTTCATCCATTCTTGAAAACTGTTAGGCATGTGCGGAATCGTCCTCTGAAGCGTTTGGGTTAATAGTGATACCGAACTGAAATGATG
>DYKH01000069.1 GCA_020722685.1 Caldithrix sp.
GATCTCCTGCGCATGCAGGAATCTCCTTGTGAACAGGTGGTTAGGAGATGCCTGTATTCACAGGCATGACATGAAAAAGCGACCCTTAACGAGCATCCCTTGAGCCGCCAGGCTACCCTTTACAAAAGCACACTCCCTCCGATGGCGCTACACCGGATCGTATCCACCCGGAAACAACGGATTGCATTTGAGAATTCTTAAAAGCGACTTGACACCTCCCTTAAGAACGCCATATTTCTCGATGGCTTGTATGGAATAGCTCGAACAGGAAGGGTAGTACCGGCACGAGCTGGGCAACAGTGGAGACAATAATCTCTGATACACCCTAATCGTAAAAATCAGTGATAGTCTAATCATCCATTGTAAGTGGGCTGCCAACTTTTTACTTTCACTTATCTTTTGCATCGTTTGCCTGCTGCGCCTTTGATTGGAAATCACAATGACCCACTGCTCGTCCTCTTGTTTTGCCGAGCCGAAAAGGTCTTCAACTTCAGCAATAGTTTTTCGAAATCGTCCTTGATCTGTCTATGCTCAGCCTTTCCCGCTTCTTCTCGGATGGTTAGAACGACGTGGCCCCCCAAATCTTTCGTATGGTCGGAACATCTCCACACTTCCCGCAAGATTCGCTTCAATCGGTTTCTCTCGACTGCACCCAATCCTCGCTTCGCCGTAAAACCGACTTTTGAGTCTTTCGCCGCCTTGAAAAACACAAGAAAATATTTGCTTCTGAATGCCGTCCCTTCATCGAAGATTTCTCTGAACTCGGAAAAGTCTTTTATCACTTTTTCCTTTGAAAGAGTGTACCTTTTTTTAGCTTTCTCAGTCAAGGCTCTATTGATGTACTGGGACGGGAGGGTTCTTCGATGTTATCGCCTTGGAAATGAAGAGTCCGATGATCTGATTGTTCAGTTAGAATAATTCTTGAATTCGCCTGCAGCCTTGTGTCAATCCCACCCAGCTTTCCGTGACCGCTTAGCTCAAATGTGCAAAGGGTGTAGCAGAATCATACCAATCTCAATTCACATTTCGATCCAGTGGGCGAATTATCGGAATTGGCGTGAATCGCTCGCTCACTCATCGCTGACGGTCAGTTTCTTTCTCCCCTTTGCTCGCCGTCGCTTCAGCACCAGGCGACCATTTTTGCTGCTCATTCTTGCACGAAAACCATGCTTATTTACTCTTTTCCTATTACTTGGCTGGAAAGTACGCTTCATTTTTGTACTCCTTTTTATTGTTAAATTAATAATGGCTTATATTAGCCATTTTCTGGCAAAAATGCAAGATTTTTATTTCAGGACAGAGGGATCCTTCCTCCTTTAGCTTGTAAGAAAAACGACGTCGACCACCTTCGATCATCCCCTGTTTTCTTGGCACTAGCAAACGAAGGAACCACTCGATCGTTATGATTCCTCGAGCCGCCTAAATCCCAAGAAGCGCCAGCCGGTTTTGCTCAAAGCCTTTCTCAATTGTTGTCCTTCAAATTCAGAGTGCTTAGAACATCATTGAGTCTAAAAGTGAAAATGGTCGTATTTCATCTTGACATTCCGGGAGCAAATCTTAAATTATATACAGACCGTTGTCAGATAGACAAGATGTTGATAACCCAATTTCCTCTCTTTGCGTGCTTTTACCGGGTTGCTCAGGCCAACGGCACCCTGTGTGGATAAGATCAATACGATCGAACATCACTCATTGATTTTAATCTGGTTGCAGAACGATCTTTTTTGTCTGTCTTTGTTGATAACTCTGTCTTGATTGTTGATAACTTTTTCTCCGTTGTTGGCAAGGCGATGGGATAGCATGAAGGCGATATGTTGACAGTTTGTGACTATATTCACTACGAATTGATCCGTGAGCTGAAGGGAGCCGGCTCCAGTCGGGTCGAGCATTCTCTGAGGCTTACTCCCAAGCAAACTTTCTGATGCCAAAGAATACACCTTGTGGACTGTTTTCTTTTTGGCTTTTTCTAACTGAGGGCAAGATATGCAACCGATTGATGTTTGGCAACAAATTCTTCTTCTCGTAAAAGAACATATTAATCCAAACAGTTTTGCCACCTGGTTCAAACCGATCAAGCCGGTGAAAATTGAGGATCGTTCTCTCACGATTCAAGTGCCCAGTCAATTCTTTTACGAATGGTTAGAGCAACATTATAGCGCCATCATTAATCACGCGCTGACGCAGGTGCTGGGTCAGGACCACAAATTGGTTTACTCCGTTGTGATGGATTCGTCCGCACAGACGGTTCAACTCCCCTCGCTCCGCAAGAGCGCTGTTTCGCAATCCAATGGCCGCGACAATCTTAACGAACGATATAATTTTGACTGTTTCATCGAGGGTGAGTGTAACAAGTTCGCCAAGGCGGCCTCCTTGGCCGTTGCCCAATCGCCCGGCAAGACGACCTTCAATCCATTGGTTGTTTACGGGGGCGTCGGCTTGGGCAAGACCCATCTCATCCATGCTATCGGCAATTATGCCAAACAGAACACAACCTCCAAGCGGGTTCTCTACGTCGATAGCGAACGTTTTGCACAAGATTTCATAAGCGCCATCCAGAACAACAAGACGACCGAGTTCAGCGGCACCTATAGAAACGTCGACATTTTGTTGGTAGACGACATTCAGTTTTTTGGCAATAAGGAACGCACCCAGGAGCAATTCTTCCATACGTTCAACACCTTGCACCAAAAGGGCAAGCAATTGGTGCTATCCTCCGATCGCCCGCCGAAGGAATTGCAAGGCATCGAGGAAAGGCTCATTTCTCGTTTTCAATGGGGGTTGGTTGTCGACATTCAGGCGCCCGATTTTGAAACCAGACAAGCAATCTTGCAGCGAAAGGCAGAGGAGAACGGCATCGACCTGCCCGGAGACATATTTGCATTTATCGCCACCCATATCACCTCCAATATTCGAGAACTCGAAGGGGCGCTCATACGGTTACTGGCCCACGCTTCGTTAAACGGCGAGGACATCACCTTGGAATTAGCCAAGAAACTTCTGAAGGACGTCTGCGTGCCCAAGTCAAAGGCCGTCAGCATCGAATCCATTCAAAAAATGACCTCGGAATATTTTGATTTCCCGGATGACATGCTCCGTGCAAAAACCCGCAAACAAGAGATTGCCCAAGCACGGCAGATTGCCATGTATTTGTGCAAAACCCTCACGGAGAACTCTCTCAAAACCATCGGACTCCATTTTGGCGGACGCGATCACTCTACGGTAATCCATGCCATCAACAGCACGGAGGCGATGATGCAGCAAGACGAAAAGGTCAGGTCTGCAGTGGAGGCGATCAAGAACAAGATAGAAATCTCCCAACTTTGATTTCAATTAGCAACCATCGTAGTCGAACCATTCTCGCGGTCCGGCGTCGGCGAGACAACAAAATGCAAACAATGTCCGCAGTATCTTCGGCCAAACACGATCATCCCATTAATCCCGCAACTAAAGTATGCGCGAAACAACCACGATCTTAACCAAACAGGAAAGGCATGAGCGAATTCAAAAACCTAATGATTTCCGTTTCCGGGGTTCGCGGAATAGTGGGCGACGGCCTGACGCCAGAAGTTGCTCTCAAATTTGCCCAAGCGTACGGTAGCCACTTCGGCCCCGGCAAGATCGTCGTTGGCCGGGACTCGCGCGTTACCGGCGAAATGATCAAACATGCTGTCTGGGCAGGCCTCACCTCCGTCGGCTGTGACGTGGTTGATATCGGCATCGCCCCGACGCCAACGGTGGAAATGGCAACGGAACGCGCGGGGAACGCGGGCGGTATCATCATTACCGCAAGCCATAATCCAAAAGAATGGAATGCGTTGAAACTCTTGGCCCCCGACGGGCTATTCCTGGATGCTGAACAAGGTGTCGCCGTCTCGGATAGAGTGAACAGCAATGGTTACAACTTTGCTTCGTGGGACAAGGTCGGCAAAGTCGTAACCTGTGCTTCTGCCATCGGCGATCATCTGGCGGCCATCCAGAAACTCGAAATCCTCGATCTGCCCTCCCTCCGAGCGCGCCGATTCAAGGTGGTCGCCGATTGCTGCAACGGCGCCGGAGGAACCATTCTCCCCCAACTGTTCGAGGCATTGGGCTGTGTCGTAGAATTCCTCAATCTGGAGCCGCATGGACGTTTCCCGCGCAGCCCGGAGCCGGTGCCGGCCAATCTCGGCGAATTGTCTCAGGCGGTCGTCAAGCATTCGGCGGATTTGGGCATCGCCGTCGATCCCGACGTAGATCGCCTGGCATTGGTGTCCGAAAAAGGCCTCCCACTCGGTGAAGAGTTCACCCTCGCCCTGGCCACGGACTTTGTGTTGGCAAAACATCCCGGCGACGTTGTGGTCAACGCCTCCACCAGCCGAGTCATTGATGATATCGCCGCGCAACATGGTTGCCGTGTTGTCAGAACCAAAGTCGGCGAAATCCACGTGGCCAAGAAGGCCAGAGAGATTCGCGCTGCCATGGCCGGCGAGGGTAACGGCGGCGTCATTTATCCGGGCCTTCATTTAGGTCGCGATGCCATCGTAGGCGTTGCATTGATCCTGCAATCACTGGTGGAAAAAAAAGCTCCTATTTCCGAGGTTTTTTCTGAATTCCCACAATACACCATTGTGAAAGATAAAATTGATCTGCCTTTCGACAGCAACGCACAGGACTTGGTGTCCCGGCTCTCTGCCGCTCATAAAGGCGATCGAATCGACTTCACCGACGGAGTCAAATTCTTATATGAACGTTCGTGGGCGCACATCCGCGCTTCCAATACCGAGCCGATCATCCGCATCATCGCTGAAGCCCCTGATGCCGACCGTGCGCAAGAATTGGTGCAGTTATTTAGGAGTGAAATTTCAGCACTGCTACGATAGACTGTCTTTAATGAAACGTATGGATGAATATCTGCAAAAGATTGTTGACCGCGTATACTCTGAAGTGATCAAGCAAATGGCCCGATTCGACGCCGAAGAGGAAATGAAATCTTGCGGCTCAGCATTATCCCCAAGCACCACAGAGCCATCAATGGCCTTTTTCCTCAAGAAAGTCGATTCCATCACGTCTCCCGTTCAGCCCAATTTCTCGCTTGACAAAGTCTCGTTGGCGCGAATGATCGACCATACCCTTCTAAAGCCGGAAGCAACCCAAGAACAGATTCTGCAGCTTTGTCAAGAAGCCAAAGAACACCATTTCGCCACCGTGTGCGTCAATCCGTGCTGGGTGAAGCTATGCGCGGAGGCCTTGCAAGGAACGGACGTCGGCGTTTGTTCTGTGGTCGGCTTCCCCTTGGGCGCCAACACTTCTTGTCTCAAAACCGAAGAAAGCAAACGGGCCGTGACGGACGGCGCAACTGAAATTGACATGGTCATCAATATCGGCCGGCTAAAATCGAACGATCTTGCTTTCGTCCGCAACGACATCTACCAGGTGGTCACCGCGGCAACTCCGGCCCACGTCAAGGTCATTATCGAAACCTGCCTGCTGACGGATGAAGAAAAAGTTGCTGCCTGTGTGCTGGCCAAAGATGCCGGCGCGCATTTTGTGAAGACCTCAACCGGATTCAACAAGACCGGGGCGACGGTAGAAGACGTCGTGCTGATGCGTAAGGTCGTTGGGCATGAGTTCGGAGTAAAGGCGGCGGGCGGTATTCGCGATCTTCCAACCGCGTTGTCTATGATCAAAGCGGGGGCCAATCGCATTGGTGCGAGCGCGAGCGTTGCCATCGTCTCGCAACTCTAAATGCTTCTTTCGACCATCGAAAGCGCTTCGCCCCATAGAAAGCACTCAGATTTTTACTGAACGGGTTCTTGGTCCTCTTGTTCGACATAGCAAGAAGGCCGCAAAAAATAATTTAGATGTGACGTAATGAAACGAAATTCATCGATCCCGCTTTTTCTGATCCTCCTGGTTGCTCTCACATCACTGCAATGCAAATCCAAGTCCGAAGCCAAGCAGGAAAAAAGCTGGGGGGAATTCAAGAACATTTACGACGCGAAGACGGATGCCGAAGCGGATATTCGCAAGGCAATCAGCAAAGCTCAAAGCGACAATAAGCGAGTGCTGCTAGTCTTTGGCGCCAATTGGTGTCCCTGGTGTCAAGCCTTGCATCAGTTGTTTGAAGAGAACAAAGAAGTCCATTCATTCCTGGCCGACAACTATGAGGTGGTTCTGGTTGATCTAGGCAGGAGGGATCGAAACATGGATGTCGATGCACGCTATGGCAATCCCAACAAATTGGGGCTGCCGGCCGTCGTCGTTCTCGACAAAGACGGTATTCAGATTCACTCCCAAGAAACGGGGTCATTGGAATTTCCCAAGGATCATGCACAAAAAGGCCATGATCCCGCCAAGGTGTTGCACTTTCTGCGCGGGTGGGCACCCCTGCGTTTCTAAACAAAGGCGGAGCGCTCGCTCCGCCTTTGTCTTTGATGATCGGTCAGATCAAATCCGTCACGAACTGCTCGTATTCCAAGTCCAACAAAGATCCCGCATCCTTATCGACGATCAGAATGGCCTTTCGATGCATTTGCACAATGCTGGCCGGAACCATCGCCGTAATGGGCCCCTGCACAGTATCCCTTATCGCTTTCGCCTTATTCTTCCCGCTCGCCAATAGCAACAGAATTCGTGAATCCAGGATGGTACCGATGCCCATGGTGATGGCATGCTTGGGCACCTTGGTTACGTCTCCGTCAAAAAAGCGAGCGTTATCCTGACGAGTCAAGGGCGTCAATGTCTTAATTCGCGTGCGAGACCCCAATGAGGAGCCGGGCTCGTTAAAGCCGATGTGGCCGTTTTGGCCGATGCCCAGAATCTGCAGGTCGATTCCCCCTACCTTGACCATCTGCTCTTCGTACCAATCACAGTATTTATGGATTCTATTGATGTCATTTACATCCACCATACCCGATGGAATATGGGTAAAGCGCTCATCGATGTTGATGTGCCTAAACAAGTTTTCCCGCATGAAATAGTGATAGCTCTGCGGATGATTCGGCGGGAGCCCAATGTACTCGTCCAAATTGAAAGTCGTGACTTTGGAGAAATCAAGACCTTCTTGCTGATGCATGCGGATCAATTCTTTATACAGGCCGATCGGCGTGTTGCCGGTCGCCAATCCCAATACGGCTGAGGGCTTTTCCCGAATGATTTCCGCCACGACCCGCGCTGCTTCTCGAGATACTTCTTCATAATTATTTTTGATAACCGCTAACATAACCTCACCTCTCGAATTGAATTTGCTCACAATGAATTGAATTCCGGCAAAGATAATCAAATCCCTTCAAAATTGCAAGCCTTCGGATTCTTGGTTCGAAAGACGTGTAGGCCGAAAATTATTGTTCCGCTCGGAGATTATTTATATATTCTCGCCCGCAAAAGCGCCGTTTGGTCGAATCAATCGTAGGAGCCACACAATGAACAAAGCCAAGATTTCCGTTCTTCTGCCTATTACCAAAGAAACCCCATACGGTCAGGAAGGTTTTCTAAAAATCATTCAGTCCCTCAAGAATCAATACGAACAGAGTGTTCAAGTTGTCGTTTTCGGAGAAAGTGAATACGCCGCCAAAATTTGTCAGGAAAATAAATACGACTTTGTAGCGGTCTCCAGTCCCTCGAAATCCCAAGCGTTGAATCTGGCCCTTTCACAGGCGATGGGCGAATATATCCTTCATTGCAGCACTGAAGCCAATGTCATCGAGTTCAAGAGGTCCGCCATTGCATTTTACACATTGGCAATGGATCGCCATCCGGACTGCCCCCTGCTCTATACGGATTACGACCTCTTAGACAATGGTGTGCAGAAATCCCGCAAGCTGTTAGAGTTTCACCCGGGCCGCGTCTGCGATAGCTGGGACATGGGGTACTGCCTGCTTTTCCGCCGAGCGTTTTTGGAAAAAGTCAATTTTGCTGATACCAAATATCGATTTCATCCCTTGTATGATCTTCGCCTAAAAGCCTTTGAATCCGGAGAGATCATCCACGTTTCGAATCGTTTTAACGGCGCCCCCTACACCGTACATGCCGCGGCCAAGGGTTTGGATGTTTTTGCTTATTTGAAAGCAGGAAAAGAAGTGGCGCTGGAATTAGAGGCTATCTTTACCGAGCACCTCAAGCGAATTGGCGCGTACTTAGCTCCTGGACAGAACTATCGGCCGGTAACTTATTCGCCTCAAGAGGAAGCTTCTTTCGAATCTTGCATTGCCTCTGTCGTCATCCCCGTGTTTGGCCGGCCGGAATTCATTGGCCCGGCCATCGAATCGGTGCAAGCGCAAACGATAAAGAATATCGAAGTGGTGGTCGTGTGCAATGGCGGAGAGCAGGATCCGACCAATGCGGAAGTGAAACGCTATATGAATGGTGGAGACAAATACGATCCGGCCAAGCCGCCGGTTCGCCTGATCGTGCACGACATGAATAACCTGGGTCTGTGTTTCAACTCCGCCTTGCAATCGTCCAAGGCCAAATACTATGTACAACTGGACTCGGATGATCTGCTTTTTCCCGAAGCTGTAGAGAAACTGCTAAAGGTTTACGAAGAAGATGACCGCATCGGCATGGTGATCGGCTCCTACCAAGTTTTCGAGAAGAAAGAAAACGGTGAGATAGTTCCTGTCCTGGTCCATGGCAAGCCGTTCATCGTCACCCACGATGAATGGACGGAGGAAAACGGGCGCAACAATTTACTGCGAATTGGCGGCGCCGGCGCCCCGCGTTCCATCAAGATCAAAGTGCTGAAAGAAATGGGTTGGTTCGGCATGAACGACTCCCCCTACTGCCGCAACTATGGTGAGGACTATGAGCTGGTGAACAAAGTGGCGGAAAAATACCGCATTGGTCGCGTCTGGGAGCCGATCTACAAAGTTGTCCGCCACGCCGGCGGCACCGATCACAACATCGACCAGGCCACCATCGACGTGAATGAAAACGCAAAAGATCACATGCGGCTGGAAGCGATTCGGAGAAGGCAGAGGATAAATGAAGTCCAGAAGACTTGAGAATACTGAGGCGGGAGGCCTTCTGTTTATGTTGTCATATCCGCCTAAAGTGTGTTTGGCTCTCATCAATACCTCGTTGGAACGAGGTGAAATAGGTGGCAGGCATCGATCGGTGTGACAGCTCCGCCCACCGTTTCAACAGTCGCCACAAATCTCACTCCATTTTGCAGAGGTGTTGCCCGGGTCCTTCAAACGCGGGCGCCGTTTAGAATGCGGCCGTAGACCGACAGATTCTAACAGCTATGCGGTAGATTGGCAAAATCGAAAATTAAGGCCGTAGGAGATGTCTCCAGACATCGAGCATTACTGCATATTGTGATCGAACTCGGAGAGTTCTCTTACATATTGTGGTGAGAGAAAATTTGCCGAACTACAGGAGCTATAGACAAATTTTCCCCAACACCGTCGCTTTCTCTGCTCCTGTTGCCGAAGGCACATTTCCATAACCTCCACAAACCGTCTCATTCGCCAGGACCGCAAAACAGATGGCTTCTTTGGCAGCCGAAGGAATGCCGAAATCATCGGATGTATGGACGGCTACTTCACCGAAAGCTTCTCGGAGTTGAATCATCATCACCGGATTTCGGCTTCCGCCGCCACTGACGATGAGCTGATCTATAGGCGTCTTCGCCATGAGGAATCTCTGATAACTTTGCCGGATGGACTGCACGGTCAGCGCGGTTGCCGTGGCAATGAGATCATTGGTAGGAAGACTGAAGGTTCGTCCAAATTCTTCAAAGTGCGCGAGAAAGTCGCCGCCGAAATATTCTCTGCCGGTTGACTTGGGCGGCGCCGTCATGAAATAACCGTCCTCCAACAAAAGCGCCAGGATTTCAGCCCGGATCTTGCCGGTTGCGGCGATTCGGCCATTTTCATCGTAGGGCATGTTGTAATGCTTCCGGCAAAGGTAATCGATCAGCATATTCCCCGGCCCGGTATCGAAAGCGATGACCTCATCGATGGAACAGGACTTGGGCAAAATGGTTAGGTTGGCAATCCCCCCAATGTTGAGCAGACCCCGAGAAAGGTCTTTGGAACGAAAAATGAGATAATCAAAGATAGGCACCAACGGGGCGCCTTGCCCGCCCACGGCCATGTCTGCAGGACGAAAGTCCGCCACGGTCACTACGCCCGTACGTTTGGCAATCACCGAGGGTTCGCCGATTTGCCAAGTAGAGGCTATCTTCCTGCCCAAGAAGTCTGCTTCCCTTGGCAGGTGGCGAATGGTCTGACCATGGGATCCTATCAGATCGATTTCACTTAGCTGGATGCCCGCTTTCGAGGCGACCACAGCCGCCGCCTCAGCAAACATCTCGCCCAGATAGAAATTAAGCTGCGAAATCTCATTCACTGGCGCTTGCTTTGCCGAAGCAAGGGAGTGTATTTCTTCCCTGACCAATGCAGAATAAGGCCGGGTTTCAAAGGCGAGCAATTGCAGCTCAGTATGAATTCCACTGCCTCGAATCCGAACCAGCGCAGCGTCTATGCCATCCGCAGAGGTACCTGACATTAAGCCAATAACCAGCTTTTCGGATTTGTTGGAGAGAGAAACAAGCATATTACCGACATCCATGCATCGCCTATTCAACCGGCGCGGATGCTTTGATTTGGTCGAGAATTTCTTTTCCCACTGCGACGCCCAATTTTTGTAGCGCCAAGATCGCTGCGCCCACGGCCGGCTCGAATAAAGGATCGATAAAATCCACTTTCGCCGCCACCCTTAATGCCTCTTCCCGTACAAAGGGCAGCAACTTGTCCCGCTGCTTGAAAACACTGCCGACCAAGGCTACGGAAACGGCATCATTTTGCTTGCCGAGCTTTTTCGCTACGGCTGCCACCACTTTACCAAGTTCTCGTCCGGCAGTCGTGATGATATTTTGAGCTACGGCGTCCCCTATTTCGGCCTGTTCGAAAACCAGCGGCGCGATGCCGGCAATTTCGGTGCGATCAATTTTGCCGGAGTAGATTTGCGAAATGATCAGGTCTATACTTGCGAGATCGTATTTCTTTTCGATCACTTTGCGAAGAGATGTTTGTTCACCGCGGCCATCCAAGTCTTTCAGCGCCGCAATGATCGCTTGTTGGCCGATGAAATACCCGCTGCCTTCGTCGCCGAGAAGATAGCCCCAACCGCTGCAGCGCACCAGATTGCCGGTTTCATCCTTGCCGAAGCAGATCGATCCCGTACCCGAGATGAGAATCACTCCCGGCCCGCCGGCGAACGCCCCTCCTAAAGCCGCAGCAGCGTCCGAGTCGACGGTGTAGCTTTCGGCTAATCGAAGTGTCGTAAGAACCTCCGATATTGCGCTCCTGTCCGCCGGTCTGCCGGCGCCAGCCAGACCAGCGAATAAGTGATCTATGCTTTGAACGGTGACACCCGCTGCCTTGCGAAGGTCGTCAAAAATCCTTTTGATCACCTGCCCCAGCTTTTCGCCTCCGACCACTTGAAAGTTGGAAGATTCACCGACAGTGCGGGCTAACACTTTCCCAGAATCCTCCATCAACACCCCGATGGTCTTTGTCCCGCCGCCGTCTATACCCATGACATATTGCGCCATTCGATCAATCTCCTATTCAGAAAATCTGTTGAGGATGGTTCTACCGATAACAGTCGCCAAGAAAGCTTTGGCCGCTTCCCCCGGCACAAACACGATAGCCCCCACCATTATTGCCTTCCAGGGCGTTAGGAATTTGCCAAGAATAAAATTTGAAAACACAAAAAGCCAAAGCACGCCAATGGTGAGAATGACGGCGGCGCCCAGTAAGTCAATTGCAAATATTCTCACAAAGGACACGGGCGGAGGAAGACGCCGAACAAGCGCGGCAATTCCAAAGGACGCGATTGGGAAGCTCAATAGATAGCCAAAAGTGGGCTGTATAAGGTAGCCGATTCCCCCCCCGTGCGCAAATACCGGCAATCCCAAGAGGCCCAGGACAAGATAAGCAGCTTGGCTGGCTGCTGCCAAACTTGGCGCCAGCGTATTGCCCGCAAGCAACGGGAAAATGGATTGCAGAGACAGCGGCACCCAAGGAAAGGGTATCCGCAGCGAAGCAGTTCCAGCCATCAGAGCGACGTACAAACCCGCGATAGCCAGATTCCGAGTTCTTTCTTTGCTCTGTTCCATTCCTCATCGGCGCGGTTCATCCTTCTTCCACTACTGCGTTGACTCGAACAAAATACGAATTAAACTTCCGTCAGTCAATTTCTTTTTGCGCGAGGAACCTGAACCAGCCCTTACCGTACAATCTGGTTGGAGATGCCTGCATCCGCAGGCATGACACCTGCCGCTGTGTCATTGCAATCTCCTTCCCAAACTGGGTTTGGGAAGGAGATTGCCAATCCGTAAGTGAGGTTTTACTACTCGGTACACTTTGTCCTTGCGTTTCCACAGCGCCTTTGATAAATTCACGCGCGAATCTAACAGGTATCCAATTCATCAGATCACGACATGCGCAACCACTCTCCCTCCCTTGTGGACAGTCAACCGTCATGGACTTGATAGCTTCCCATCCCTATGGATTTTGCAGGAACAAGCTTTTACCATTCCTGATGATTCTCCTCAGTGCCTACATCTGGCTGCCCAAGAAGGTTACTGCAGGAGGCATCATTCTGAAAACCATCTCGCCAGAGTTTTCCGGCGTAGAGAGACCGCCCCATTGCCTGATTCCTCATCCAAAACTGGCTCGCCCCAAAATTGGTTTGGTTTTGAGTGGAGGCGGCTTGCGGGGTGTGGCTCAGATCGGCGTTCTAAAAGTTTTGGAAGAAAATAATGTTCCTGTCGATTACATCGTGGGAACGAGCATTGGCTCCATCATTGGCGGGCTTTACGCTTCGGGATACTCTCCTGACGAGATTTGGCAAATCACCCGCTCAATTCGGTGGAACGAATTGCTCAGCGATGCCCCGCAACGATCCGCGCAGTTCTTGGGTGAAAAGCAAAAGCGCGGGCGGGCCATTTTGCAGTTCCGCTTACAAGGTCTTAACATCGCCCTGCCGGAGGCATTTACCCCCGGTCAGCGGCTACTGGACATCTTGACCAATTTAGTTCTCAATGCGCCCTACCATTCCCTCGATTTCGATCAATTGGCCGTACCATTGCGAATCGTCACCACCGACATCTTGTCGGGCAAGAAGGTTGTCCTCGACAAAGGCGATTTGGCGGAATCGATGCGAGCCTCCATCGCCGTGCCCCTGCTCTTTTCCCCGGTGGAGAAGGATTCGCTGATTCTGGCCGATGGCGGCCTGACGGACAACATTCCTGTCGAAGTGGCCAAGGACTTTGGCGCCGATATTATCCTCGCGGTCAATACGACTTCATTATTGCGCGGCAAAGACGACATGGTGGCGCCCTGGCAGATCGCCGATCAGGTTACCACCATCATGCAGCAACGGCATAACCGCGAACAGCTTGAGCTGGCCGATATGGTGATCGGATTTGAAGACCTGACTATGTCGTCCATGGACGATGAAACCATTGACCAGCTTTATCTGGAAGGACAAATACGGATGCGCACAAAAATAGACAGTTTGCGCAGATTACTCACACCTTCTTTGGCACTGCATAATTCCGATCCGATCTGGTGGGTCGATCAAGTTGTGATTGATGCTCCAAGCGGAATGAGCTTCGCCGATTTGGTGGATACCTGGGGCAAGCGAAATATCAGCGAAGGGGAAATCTCCAACACCCTGTACCGGGCCTATTCGACCGGCGGGCTCGCCGATGCCAAAGCTGAGGTGATGGTGAATGACCCCGACACCCTCCTGTGTTACCGATTTATCGCCAACCCTATCCTAAAAGAGGTTTCCTTTTTCGGCAATTCCGTCCTCCCCGATTCGGTGCTGCGCTCTTCCTTTTCCGCCCTGCTCGACAAGCCAATCAATATTCGTGAAAGCAAAGAGGCGGTGAGAAAAGTTATCAAGCTGTACCGCGCAAAAGGGTACTCATTGGCCGAGGTTTCCTCCATTTCTTATTCCGAGCAGCTTCACATGGCAAAGGTATATATTTCCGAAGGCAAAATTGCCTCGGTTCATTTTTCCGGCAATGAACGCACAAAAGATTTCGTCATCGATCGGGAATTCAATCTGCAAAAAGATCGTCTTTTTCAATTGGATAATGCCAAGCAGGGTGTGAATAATGTCTTTGGCACCGGGCTTTTTAGCTCGGTTTTCCTCAAAACCGCTCCAGGCTCAGAAGGCTGGAACATTGTTCTAGATCTGCACGAGAACCCCGCCACGGTGTTGCGTTTGGGCGCACATTATGATAGGGAGCGCAAACAGCGTGCATTTGTGGAAGTAGCAGATGAGAATATTTTAGGAACCGGCAATGATTTGACCCTACATGCACAGTATGGCAATAGAGATGCTGTTGCGGCAATGGATTTTCGCGCCGATCGCATCTTTAAGACATATTTGACCGCGCAAGCGAGAATACATCACCAGAATAGCAAACATTTTTTCTATCACGGCTTCAATAGAGTAGGTGAGTATGAACGCAGAGCCAGCGGTGCTGTCTTTAGTTTGGGCCAACAGATCGCCCGCTTTGGCACGCTCTCCGGCGTGATGCGCGTGGAACAGATTGCCATTCGCAGCATTTCCGGCTTTGGCTATGACCCGGGCTTGCTCAATATCCGCACGATCGGTTTAAATTCGGAGATCGATACTCGTGATCAAGTGCCTTTTCCGAGGACTGGAAAATTCCACAAATTTTACTACGAGGTATCTTCCGGCACCTTCTTGGGGGCAGACATCTCCTATTTCAAAGTGCAAAATCAGCTCGCTACCTATTGGACTCTTAGGCAGCGCAACACGTTTTGCCCCAAGCTTATCTGGGGCACATCGGATTTAACGACGCCTTTTTCCGAATACTTTAGGCTTGGGGGAGAAGAGTCTTTTTATGGATTGCGGGAAGGGGAGCTACAAGGTAGGCACATGCTACTTTTCAGTCTGGAATACCGCTACTTTTTGCCGAAGAAATTCCTTTTTGACATCTATCTATCCTTGCGCTACGATGTGGGCGCGGCCTGGGAAACAGCCGTAGATCTCAACCCGGTAGATTTCATCAATGGCAGGGGTGTCGCACTTTCATTCAAATCGCCCCTCGGCCCTCTGTCCCTTTCTTACGGAGCCGCAAGTAACGGAAAACGGCGAGTCTATTTCACCGCCGGCTATGATTTTTAACGGATGCGTCGACCGGCGAAAACCGACTACTTTTCCCCTACTGCTGTCTTTTATCCATTGCCAAATTCCATTTCACCCAGTCGGACTGCTCGTCTGCATCAGTCCGGCTAAATTGCCCTGAGGACGTGACCTTGCCGTTCTTGTCCACTTTCACTCTCTGCATGCTTTTGACGATCAACGCCCATTCTTCCATGGTGACTTCTCGAGGGCCAGGCACCTCATAGGGACCTGGAACCTTCATTGGCTGAAGAGATTTAGGCACCACAGTTTTGGATTCGGGAGCGTTGGTGAGAACGACTTCCCCGTTATAAACCCTTACCTCCGCCGATGAATCTTGAGCGACATTCAGGCGCAGCGTCGTTCCCGTGATCGCCGCCGCCGCCACCGGCGTGCCGATTGAGAATTTCATATTGTTCGACTTTTTGGCTACGTTTGCCCAAAGATCTCCGCTCTGGAGAACGATCTTGGATTCCCTCACTTGCTCCTTGGTCTCTTCGTACAGCTTGAGGATGTCGATCGTCGTCTTCGGCGCCATGCGAATTCTGTCCAGCTTGGCAAGCTCCAACTCAGCGCGAGATTCGGCCATAGTCCGAACACGGTCGCCGCCTACCACGGGTGCGTTTTTGTAGACACTGGCCCATTCGACTTCCTGCAATCTCTGTTTTTTGGCGGAGCCCTCCACAAAGGTAACCACGCCCTTTTGGCTGTCACCTTCTACGGAAACGGCGAATTCGGCAACCAGTATGAACATCAAAACCATGCCAAAGCCGTAAATAAGGCCCGCCGATCTCAAGGCACGAAAATACGTTCGTAACTTCATTCCTGACTCCTCGAGCAAAGGTGTCTATTCTTCACCCCTATGCATACTTACCGTTAGAAAAATACTTTGCAAAAACGATATCGCCCAGTCTGACCGCCTCCTTGCAGTAAGGATCCAGATGTCTTTTCTCCAATTCCCAATCGATTACCTGCTTTGCCTCGCGCCATTGGCTGAGACCGTCAACTTTGTACATAAAGCTATAGAAGGCACTTTCATCCTTCTGAAATAGCTTGCGCACGAAATTCCGTTGATCTCGGTCATCGATAAAGGAAAAAATGGAAGGATATGGTCCAGGCGGCTGACGCTCGATGTTATGGCGATGAACTCGTAGAACCTCCTCATCTTCGGAGAATACGATCTTTGGAAAAACCACCCTTTGCTGCGTCGGGACTTCTCTTTCGATTGAAGTCACTGGCGCTGCTTTCAGCACAAAGACGAAAATATCTTCAATGTCTTCCTTCGACCACGTCGTCTTGCCCTGAGCGATCCTTCTACGCACAACGGAATGGGCAGCATCCAATCCCCGGGCCGACAAAAACTCTTCTACAACGACATGGCTTAATCCCTGAGGCGACAACGTCTGGTCGATAGAAAATAGTTCCAGGATCAAATCAAACTCGTGGAGAAGCTGCTTCTCTTCAAAATCAGAGTAGATTTCCTTCTGCACTTGTTCGGCAACCAGATGCAAAGCTTCGCGGCTAAAGGAGCTTTTCTCGCTCTGCTCTATTTTCTCCACCAAAGCTTCCAGAAAGGGCATGCCGTGCCCAATCTTACGGAGAGAATGTGCCAGTATCCTCTTGTCATGATGGTCGTTGGTCTTAAAGAACAAGGCTTCTACGGTTTGGCGCGGACGAACTAAAAGATCGAAACGAAGCTTTAGCGCATTACTGATGCAGAGATCCACTTCGCTGCGAGAAAAACGCACACTCCGCAACAACGCCAGCATCAGTTTTTCACCCGCGGATTTGACCTCCTCATCGTCAAAGTCCAAATTGGCGTTAAAATTCCAAGTGATGGGCTTTTCGGCTTTCAAATGCTTTTGCGCTAATGCGAGAATACTATCTTTGACAAATTGAGGTAAGGTTTCATGCAGTAAGCTGCGGCAGGTTATGAATTCTTTGCCATTCAAGCACCGCTCAACCAAAATTCCCGCCAACCTCTTCTTCCCATCATCGATACTCATTGCCTGCAAAATGATTACCCTTCAAGCTACTTTGATCTAATGGTGAAATGACAAGGATGCTTTTTCTGAGAGTCTAATGAATCACCACCCAACACCGCTTTTAATCAGTTGTAATATAGCTTATATTACTTCTTTTCGCCGATAATTAGTTTGGGAAAATTTCTTAATTTTGCAACAGCGTCTCCTTGCGCAATATTCGCAATCGCCCCGCCTTGACTGGCCCTTCCCATTACCTTTATATCCTTAGCCTTGACTCGCTTTTGTTTGCCCTTTCTGGTAATCAGCAAAATCTGATCGTGGTCCTGAATCTCCAAGATTCCTACGATGTTCCCGACCTTTGGCGACACCTTATAGTTCACAATACCCTTTCCACCTCGTCCGGTAGTCGAATACTCGGAAAGGAGGCTTCTTTTTCCATAACCGAGCGTGGTGATGGAGAGCAGGGTGGCATCGGGCCGCAAGATGGGGACCATGCCAATGACGACATCTTCCTTTTCCAGATTCATCCCTTTGATTCCGCTGGCAGCCAACCCCATGTCCCTAACCTCGTCCGAGGAAAACCGGATTGCTTTGCCATTCGCGGTGGCGAGAAGAACTTCGACTTGACCATTCGTTACGCCGACAGACACCAACTCATCACCGCTTTTCAGGCCGATAGCCGCCACACCCTTGTCCTTTATTTTTGCGAATTCGGACAGGGCGACCTTCTTGACTAAACCCTGTTGTGTAGCGAGGAAAACGCTTTGCTTCTCGTCGAATTTCGTAATCTCAATTTGGCCAATCACTCTTTCATCATTGGCCAGATTCAGCAGCTTTGCTAAGGTTGCTCCGTTTTCCGAATTGGAGGCGAGCGGAACGAAGCTGGTGCGCAAAGAGTAGCACCGGCCACTTTGACTGAAGAACAAAATGACGTGGCTATTGGCCGAAGCAAAGATGCTCTCTACAAAGTCGTTGCTGTCTCCCGTCTTGATTCGTTCATCCAGGGATTGGAATTCCTCCTGAGAATAGCGTCTTATTTTGCCTTTATGAGAGAGGGTGATGACCATTTCTTCTTCGGCCAACAGGGCGTCAAAGGACCTTTTACCGGTGTCGGCGATAATTTGTGTCCTGCGGCTGTCACCGTACTTTTGCTTCACTGCCAAGAGTTCTTCCTTCACCAACTGCATGCGCAAGGATTTGCTCGCCAACAAAGACTTTAGCCTTTCGATCAGCTTGATGAGTTCCAGGTACTCTTGTTCAATTTTCTTTCGCTCCAGGCCCGTCAATCGTTGCAAGCGCATGTCCAGGATGGCCTGAGCCTGAATCTCGGATAGCTTGAATCGCTTTATTAGATTTGTGCGGGCGGTGTCCACATCGCGGGATTTTCTGATCAGCGCGACGATCTCGTCAATGTTGTCCAGAGCAATCTTTAGCCCCTCTAAAATATGCGCTCGTTTCTCCGCTTTGTCTAATTCAAACTTTGTTCTTCGCAGGATGATTTCATGGCGAAAGCTAAGAAACTCCGTCAGCATTTGCTTCAGGTTCAAAACCTTTGGCTGACCGTCTACCAGTGCCAACAATATGACGCCAAAGGTCGTTTGCATTTGGGTATGCTTGTAGAGATCTCTGAGAATTGCCGGAGCATCAACCTCCCGTCGCAATTCAAAGACGATTCGCATCCCTTCCCGGTCGGATTCATCGCGGATTTCTGAGATGCCCTCCAACTTTTTCTCGCGCGCCAGGGCAGAAACTCGCTCCAGCAAGGAAACCTTGTTGACCTGATAGGGTATCTCCGTCACGACAATTCGCTGACGCCCGCCGCTCATGTCCTCCACATGCGCCTTGGCCCGTACCGTCAGTTTGCCGCGTCCGGTTTTGAAATACTCTTCGATACCTTCGCCGCCATAGATGACTGCTCCGGTCGGGAAATCCGGGCCTTTCATATAAGCCCGCAGGGCTTCCGGCTTCAGATCCGGTTTCTCGATGAGGGCCGTCAAGGCATCGACAACTTCACTCAGGTTATGCGGCGGTATGTTAGTGGCCATCCCTACGGCAATACCGGCAGCGCCATTGACTAAAAGTGTGGGAAGAAGAGAGGGAAGTACCGATGGTTCCTGTAGAGTGTCATCAAAGTTGGGGACGAAATCGACCGTCTCTTTCTCAAGGTCGCGAACGACCTCTTCGGCGATAGGCGCTAATTTGGCTTCCGTATAGCGCATAGCCGCAGGCGAGTCGCCATCAATGGAGCCAAAGTTGCCTTGACCATCGACAAGGGGATAACGCAAGGAAAAGTCTTGCACCATGCGCACCATCGCGTCATAGACAGCGGCGTCGCCGTGTGGGTGATATTTACCCAACACCTCACCGACGATGCGAGCGCTCTTTTTGTACGAACTTGTAGGGCGCAATCCCAAGTCGAGCATGCCATATAACACCCGGCGGTGCACCGGCTTGAGTCCGTCACGGACATCCGGAAGCGCGCGGGCGATAATTACCGACATTGAATAATCAATGTAGGAATTGCGCATTTCTTCTTCTATGAAAACAGGAATGACTTTTCCTTTCGACTCTGCCATATTATCCACTCAAAACGAGACGTATTCAAACCCGCCTTGATTTACACATCCAAATTACGAACGTATTTGGCGTTCTCTTCTATGAACTTTCGCCGCGGCTCTACGTTGTCGCCCATCAACATAGAGAAGACGTGATCCGCCTCAAAGGCCTCCTCGACGGTGATTTGTAAAATGGTGCGCTTCTCCGGGTCCATGGTGGTCTTCCACAACTGCTCCGGATTCATCTCACCCAATCCTTTGTACCGCTGAACCTCCACTTTGTACTGGCCATTCTTGCTCAGCTTCTTGACCAGCTCTTCGCGCTCTTCGTCGTCATAGACGTAGGTTTCTTCCTTGCCGTTTTTGATACGATATAATGGCGGTTGGGCAATGTATAAATGCCCCTGTTCAATCAGCTCGCGCATGTGGCGGAAGAAGAAGGTGAGCAGCAGTGTCCTTATATGGGATCCATCAACGTCGGCGTCGGTCATGATGATGACCTTCTTATAGCGCAGCCGATCCACTTGAAAGTCATCCCTGCCAATGCCGGTGCCCAGAGCAGCCACCAAAGTCCGAATTTCCTCATTGGAGAGCATCTTGTCCAGACGGGCTTTTTCCACGTTCAGAATTTTACCCCGAAGTGGGAGGATGGCTTGAAAACGCCGATCCCGTCCTTGCTTTGCGCTGCCGCCGGCAGAATCGCCCTCGACGATGAAAATCTCCACACGATCTGGATCTTTCATGGAGCAATCAGCCAATTTGCCCGGCAATCCTTCGCTTTCCAAGGTGGTTTTCTTACGCGTTAGCTCACGCGCTTTTCTCGCTGCTTCCCGAGATTGAGCCGAAGCTTTGCACTTTTCGATTATTTTGCGCGCAACCGGCAAATTGCTTTCCAAGTAGCTTGACAGACCCTCATTCACACAAGCTTCTACGATGCCCCGTACCTCGCTGTTGCCCAATCGGGTTTTGGTTTGGCCTTCGAACTGCGGCTCGCTCAGCTTAATGCTGATGACGGCCGTTAATCCTTCACGGACGTCCTCGCCTGTTAAGGTGACGTCATCGTTTTTTACCAGTTTGTTTTTGACCGCAAAATTGTTGAGCGTGCGCGTCAAGGCGGTTTTGAAACCCACCAAGTGCGTTCCGCCTTCGATGGTGTGAATATTATTTACATAGGTATAAATGTTTTCGTTGTAGGAATCGTTGTAGGAAATGGCAATCTCAATCGGCACGGACTCTTTTTCCGCGGCAAAGTATATGGGCTTCTTCGTGATCACGTTTCTCCCTTGATCGAGATATTCGATGAAGGATGTCAATCCGCCTTTATAACGAAACTTTTCTTCCTTCCCTGAAAGCACGTCCGTCAAGGAAATTTTCAGTTCTTTGTTCAAGAACGCCAATTCCCTCAGGCGTTCGGCCAAGACTTCGAAACTGAATTTGACTTTCTTGAATATCTGCCTGTCTGGAAAAAACGTGATTTTGGTTCCGGTGGATTTGCGTCTACCAACAACCCTTACAGCGGTGGTCGGCGCCCCTTTTGCATATTCCTGTCTATAGACCTTTCCTTCTCTGGCAACTTCGGCAATCAGCCACTCCGAAAGAGCATTTACAACCGACACCCCGACGCCATGCAAGCCGCCGGAAACCTTGTAAGCCTTCTTGTCAAACTTGCCTCCCGCATGCAGCATGGTCATCACCACTTCGAGGGCGGATCTGTTTTGATCCGGATGAATATCCACCGGAATTCCGCGACCGTCATCTTCCACCGTAACGCTACCGTCCTTGTTGATGCGAACATCTATCTGGGTGCAATAGCCGGCAAGGGCCTCGTCAATGCTATTGTCCACCACTTCATTGACCAAGTGATGCAACCCACGCATGGACACGTCACCAATATACATAGACGGGCGCCGGCGAACGGCTTCCAGTCCCTTCAAAACCTGAATCTGACTCGCGTCGTAAACTTCTTGTGCTTTCTTCGCTGCCATTCCTTCACTTCTTCTTACTTTTCGCTGGCCTCTGTTAGGATCGTTCAAAAAAATCGTATATCGGTGATGACGTTTTTGCCGACTTTGTCGCTGATGAGGCGGAGAATTTCCTGCCTCTGGAACACCAATTCTGTCCTCCAGGACATCCCCTTTACCCGGACATACAAGACGTGATCATTGACCCGATCCGGGCGCGCAACTTTGGCAATTGCCTCACCGACAATCTCATCCCATAAATCCAAGACCCGATATTGATCGACCTTGGATTTCAAACCCAGACTTTGCAGAAGGCTTTGGATCGAATCCCCTAAGGATATTGCCGATTTCCGCGACATAGCAAAAGCTCACCGACCGAATAAAGTCACATCACGCCACTTCAATCTCTTCGCGCATTTCCCCCTCTCCAGACTCTGGCTCAGTAGGTTCTGTGACTTCCGTACTCTCCTCATTAATCCTGATAGGCATAATCAGCATGACAACACTTTCGTTGGCCTTTTGTTCGGCGGGATAAATTATCGCCGCACTGGTGCTGTCTTTGATTTCGAATATCACTTCTTCGCCGTCCAGATGGCGGAGAATGTCCAATAAGTAGGCTGAATTGTAACCAATCTGCAGCCAGTCGGCGGAAAAAACGGCTGGGATGACTTCTTTTCCTTCTGCCCCATACTCGATGTCCTCTGATTTGATGGTCACTTCTGCCGGAGTCAAAATGAGTCGTACTTGGTGGGTGAGAGAACTGGAAAAGACCGCAACTCTTCTCAAGGTCGAGATGAGCAATTCGCGGTTGATTTGCAGCCTCTTATCATTATCGATTGGAATCACCCGCTCATAATTGGGATAACTCCCACTGATGAGTTTCGAATAGATCACAGTGTTGTCCAGCATGAACACGATATGGTCTTCACCGACTTGGATGTTCACTTTCTTCATTTCGCCCAAATTTCTAACCAACAAATTGAGGGTCTTTGTCGGCACAATCAAGTTGCGCTGAAATTGCTCGTCAATCTTAAAATCCTTGGAAATCATTCGACAAAGTCGATGACCATCTGTAGCTACAAATCGCAATTCATTGGAAAAGATTTCCATATTAATTCCGGTGAGAGCCGGGCGTAGCTCATCACTGGAAACCGCAAAAGCGGTCTTGTCCACCATTCTCGCTAAGGTTTCTGCTTCCAAGCTAAAGGTAAATTCCCCTTCTTCGATCATGATCTTGGGAAAGTCCTCCTTCAACTGAGTTGAAATTTTATATTCGCCTTTCTCTGTTCGAAGAATGACCTTATTAGCCGATTCGGTGCTAATGGTGAGAGGCACATCGGGAAGCTCTCTTACAATTTCCGATAAAAGTCTTGCCGGAATCGCTGCGGAACCGCTCTCGCTACTGCTCACCTTTACAGAAGTGGTTATGGATATTTCCAGATCAGTACCCGTGAGGCTCAAGCGATCTTCCTGCAAATCCAGCAAGATGCCGGACAGGATCGGAATGGTTGTCTTTTGTGGAACCACGCCAATGACCTTATGAAGCGCTTCATTAAAGTCTGCTTTGGAAATGGTAAAATTCATCATGGCCTCCTAATTAGAAAGATGGGAAAATTCTTAACATTCAAAGATAGCTAAATTATTATATAAGTATCAAGTATTTTAATAAAAGTAATAATAAGGAGTGTGGATATGTTTGTAAGAAGCTTTTGAGTCTGTATCAGCACCATTCTACTCATTGAGAAGAAGGGAGTTGGCCGAACAAGGGTGAGATTCAATTATCCACAACGGCATGTAGAATGAGTGTGAATAGATCCAAAACAATGAACACTGTGGCAAATTTAACCATGCCGAATGATAATAAAAAGCTTTTTTTGAACAAATAATCACCAAATTATGCTCATAACACAGGGGTGTTTAATCTGTCGATTCATACTTTGCCTATAGTGCTCTTGCTAAAAAACAGGAAAATTTTTAGATTACCGGCTGTAGCGTTTGGGAATGGGGGGTGCTGTCGGTGAGTGCAAAGGCTTTTCGCCATGAATGAGTTTGTTAAGCCGATCATCGTCATCAGCAAATGTCTGGGTTTTGATACTTGCCGATACGATGGTCAGATGCTGCCTAATGACATTGTAAGTAGGCTGGCTCCGCTGGTTACCTTCATAACGGTCTGTCCAGAGTTGGAAGTGGGACTGGGAGTACCCAGGGCGCCAATTCATCTTGTGTTGGAACATAAAGGCATAAGACTCATTCAGCCAACTTCCGCGTTGGATATTACCGAAGAAATGAATCGATTCGCTCTTAGCTTTTTGGCTTCATTACCGGAGGTAGATGGATTCATTCTAAAAAGTTCGTCGCCTTCTTGCGGCCTAAAGAATATCAAAGTGTTTTCCAGTGCAGAAAAGACCGAGGTCGTTGCAAAGAGGGCCGGAATATTTGCCGCTGCCGTTATAGAAGCTTTCCCTGATGCAGCGCTCATTGAGGAAAGTGATCTGCAAAATTTCGACTCAAGAGATTACTTTTTAACCAAGCTTTACGCTTCGGCTGCTTTAAGAGATGTCAAAAGCTCCGGAGAAATTAAGCGTCTGATTGACTTTCACAGCAAGAACACTTTTCTAATATTGGCTTATAGCCCAAAACAACTAAAGATTCTTGATCGGCTGGTTGCCAATAAAAGAGGAGAGAAATTTGATGCTGTGCTGAGGGACTATGTGGAGCATCTTTCAGCGGCTTTTGCCGCTCAAACCGTCCCTGACCGCAACGTCAATGTCATGCGGCATGCCTTTGCGCGTCTTGCGAACAAAATGTCTGCTCCGCAAAGGCTGGAGTTTTCAAGTATGCTTGAGCAGTATCAAAGGGGCCAGGCTACCCTCAGGCTGTGCAGAAAGCGTCTGCGAGATTGGGCAATTTGCTTTGAAGAGGTGTCTCTGTCCCAACAAACCTTCTTTGAACCGTTCCCAGAGGAATTGACATAAGAAGCGGTTTTGCAGAGAAGCACTCTCATGCCAGATGGTGTAAGTGAATTTCACTCTAGGTGAAAAAAAGGTGGATTTTTTTTTCCGCAACTTTTAACTTCTGTCGGTAACATTACGGTGAAAGCTGGGTGCTGCCGCAACAATACTGATTACATGGAAGAGCCAATGCGGTTGCGAAATCAGCTTTTGTTCACAAAGCGAAGCCTCGTACGTGAAGCGAAGTACGAGGCTTTGTCATTCAGAGCACACTGAGCTGAATTTCAGATACGGCATTACTCGCGCGCCCATTGCCGGGACCGTCACCATGCGCAAATGCGACGTTTTCCTGCCAAATACCGCTCCACATTTTCAGCTACCTAAAAAAGAAATGGCCAAAGTTCAGCAGCGGATGCGACAGAAGAGGCGATTATCACCGCGCCGTCTGGGGCCCGGTCCCGCTAGAGAGTCTGTGCCGCTGGAAGCGGAATTGCCGCGATGACGATACAAGTGAAGCGAGGTTGTTGCGGAACGATAATTGTCAATATCAAACCACAGGATCAGCCACCAAAGGATTGAGTCTTCCACACAACGCTGGCTCTTGCTGCCCTTGGTACTCCCCAATCACCAAATGAAGCCGGGTGTACATAAGAAGGCGCATGGCTTATCGACCTAAAACGTGTGTAGCTCTGCTCAACACCTCGTTTGAACGAGTTGAATGGGTGGCAGGCAGACACTTGCGTTGCCAATTCGGTAACCGTCTCACGGGTCTCCACAGATATTGCCCACTTTGCTGAGATGTCCCGCCTGTGTTTAGTTAGGAGTGAATCATTGAGATGTGAGACAACGGGGCTGACCCGGGTGACTCTGTAAACCATTGAACAGAGGCTATCCTGCCGCCATGCGGGCTTTTCTAAAAATAGACCGCCAAAGTCGGAACGCCGGCCGTGGCAGTGCCAAAGCCACTCGTGCTGCCCGTTTTCAGCTTTGTGGAGGAGGTGCCCCCGGTGATTTCGGAATCTTTGCCGGAGAGTTTGCTGAAGCCCAAGCGGCACTCGGCCGCCAGGCTCAACTCATTAGCGATAAAAAATTCCACACCCAACAGGCAAAGAGGTCAAATTGTGTTCCGGCCTGAAAGTGCACCCCGTTCATGTTCTCTCCCTGAGGATCATTCTTTATTACTCGTTGGGCGGAAGGGGGGCCGATATTCATTTCCCTGTCTTCGGTGGATGTCGTCGAAAGCCCCAAGCGCAAGAACGGACTCACCCGTCCGAAACCGCGATGAAATTTTAGCGCGCCGCTCACGCCAAAGGTGGAAGCAGAGATTTCGCCGTCCTGACCTGCAAAGCCGGATGGAGGATTTGCGGGGATATTCGGATTCGCGGTTATGAACCGTAGGCTGGCGCGGACGGTGGTCGTTGATGACAGATAGTATTTGCCGCCATTGAAGCTGTTGGCGTTCAAATTATTCAGGCCGGCAAAGGAAAGCAGCAGCCCGTTCGACCCACTTTCGAATTCCGGCCTCACTTGGGAGAAGGCTAAGTCGCTGATTAGGCACAGCGCAATGGTCAAGAATTCCTTCTTCATTATTCCTCCTGATGATTAATAGGTAATCTCAAGAAGGTATGGATTAGAGGGTACACAGGAATGATGGATACGCTTAACCACTTGCGGTTTTTTCAGAACCTTTATGGCTGGCGTTGTGAACCTCCATTTCTCGCCCTTAGAACAAAGCACACCCGACAAAGCCGCCCACAATTTCGGAAGTACGGAATGGCAAACAAAGGTAGTTGACTTTTTAGCTTTTTGCTATTACATTTGCAGCCGCTGCGCAGGCAACAAATGGCTGCCTGAATCGGTGATCTTCTATTGCCACTACAGAGGAGCTGCTAAGATGATACAAATCCGTTCTGATAATTGTGCCCTGGATTTTCTGTCCTTGGGCGCATTGGTGCATCGCTTGGATCCGGGAATTATTCCTTTTCGCAAAGCGCGATCTTTCGACGTGCATGTTTCCGGTGGGGAGTACAATGTTGCCGCCAATCTTTCCGAGTGCTTTGGCCTCAAAACTGGTATTGCGGCTGCCATGGTAAAATATGGCATCGGCGAACTGGTGCAGTCACGCGTGCGCGAGATGGGGGTGACCCCTTTTTATAAATGGTTCGAACACGATGGAGTGCGCGGCCCCAACATCGCCACCGTTTACAGTGATCGCGGTCAGGGCGTGCGACCGCCGGTGGTTTTTTATAATCGTTCCAACGAGGCAGGCGCCTTGCTCAAACCGGGCGATTTCGATTGGAAGAAAATCTTCGCCGAAGGGGTCCGTTGGTTCCATTCGGGCGGCATTTTTGCCGCTTTGTCCGAAACCACATCTGAGCTGATCATCGAGGCAATGGACGCGGCCAAGGCGGAAGGGACGATCAATTCATTCGATTTGAACTATCGCGCCAAGCTGTGGGCGCCGATCGGCGGATTGAAGCGTGCCCAAGAAGTGCTGCGCCGCATTGCTGGCAAGGTGGACGCCCTCATCGGCAATGAAGAGGATTTGCAAATGGGACTCGGTATCCCCGGACCGGAAGTGTCTGCCAAATCCAAGCTCGATCCGGACACCTTCTTCAAGATGATCGATTCCGTGGTCGAGGAATTCCCCAATATCAAAGTGGTCGCCACCACGCTGCGGCAAGTGCATTCCAGCAATCGCCACGATTGGTGCGCGGTGCTATGGCTCGACGGCGAGGGCTACGCCAGCCCGGTTTGTCAACTCGACGTGGTGGATCGTATCGGTGGTGGAGATGGTTTTGCGGCGGGTCTCATTTATGGCTTACTTGCAGGGCGTTCTCCGGAGGAGTCGCTTCGACTCGGCTGGGCACATGGTGCACTGCTAACTACTTTTCCGGGCGACGTGACCATGGCTAAGCTTTCCGAGGTGGAGGCTTTTGCCAAGGGCGGATCGGCAAGGGTGCAAAGATAGGGAGTTTGGCGAAAGGATACTATCGGACACCTCTGGGGGGTCCAATGCTTATTTCTGACCGGTTTGAAGATTGACGGACCTTCGCTGCCGTTGAGGCCCTTCCTCCCTTTCGGTTCGGCATATCATGCAGCAAAGATTGGTCTCCAACGGAAAACTGTCAAGATGAAAGTGGTAGGACTACGCGACTTGATAGATAAGCGGTCGATATCGGGGTATTGGTATCGGCTTGCCTTCAGCGCGAGCGGTCTCGAGCCAAGCTTGTTTCGCCTTTAGAACTTCCTGCGCGGCTTTTTCCGGTGTGGTTCCAAAAGCAGAACAATGAGTCAAATCAGGAATATCGGCAATGTAGCCCCCGTCCTCTTCGCTACGAAACACGTTAATTTGATAATCCTTCACTTCCCGACCTCTATTTAAAGACTGAGTTTTAAATCCGTTCATTATCGAAAATATCGCTTCAACATAATTTTATCGGCTCTTCCGGAAAATGCGTACCTGCTATTCACTTTCTCTCGGTGTCCGAGTAGC
>DYKH01000307.1:0-3139 GCA_020722685.1 Caldithrix sp.
CAATATTGTAATTCGTACCAGCGAACTCGCCGGTTGGGATCAACAACCAGATTTCTTGCAAACCTAATCCAAAGATAAATTTAGAATAACCTGTGTACTCTTCGCGATGGTCATATTGGGCTTCTTTAAGGAAACCGGTCATGGTCTGCAACGCATTATATGCTTTCCGAGGGTTATTTTGGCTATCAATTAACTCCGACCCTTTCCAACCTTTCAACGTATACCAAATCGTTGAAAGCAATCCCTTCGACCATCCATTTGCGTTCATATAAACCATGTAATCTGACTTCGCCTCTTCAAACGCGTCACTGCCATCCCCATCCACAAGCCCGCCTTCGGTCAACATGATTGGCTTACTAACCCCATATTTGGATAACATATATTGTAGATAACTTATCTTTCCATCCATCAACCCCCCCGAAGCTGCCCAGCGCCAATTATTTTTCTCACTCCATACGGGATTCTGACCGGCTGCATAAGACACCTGCCCATTGTATGCGACCACATCCATTGCATTAGCGGCTTTCCTCACTACCCCTTCAAAAAAATTGGAGCTTGTTTGAGTAGTCCTATCTGGACATGCTCCGTATTTTACCCAACGAGGATCACAATATTGGAGGAGACTCCCCAGGACCACGTTAACAGCGGGATTTGCGGCCTTAATGGCTGGATAAACGGCGCTTAACATCTCGCCATAATATTCCCCGCCATAAAAGGGTAAATTGGCGTCTCCCCAGCAACCATAGGGATTGTCACTTGAAGCACCAACATATCCTGCGTCTGGCTCATTCCAAATAGATAGATGATGTACATTATATGGGGCATAACTATATCGCTCAACCACCTTTGCCAAAAAGGCGGCAAACTCATCGAAATAATTTCGGTCAATTGGACCACAGGCTTTATAGGCATAGCCAGCTTTCATCGCCCAGGCTGGCGTACCACGGACGATCAATAAAATCGTTAAACCCTGCTGGCTTGCTGCCAGGATTTGGCTTTCCACCTGCTGCGCATTTGGGTTATTCCAATTGTAAGTGGCTGGACCATCTGGTTGAACCTGATTCCACAATAAGGCGGTGTTTAGCCTAACCCAAGTAACCTTGGTTTGTCCAATCAGGTCAAAATTAGAACTTCCATCAATGCCAAAAACCGTTATCAACGGGTAATTCTTCAAAACCAATGGAAGGTAGATGGATTTATCTAACCCCACCGGAAGGTTGCTCTTCGCAAAGCCATCCAATCGTTTAATTTGACTGACCACCAATATAAGCCCAAGGATAAATAATACCGCTTTTTTCATAGTTTTCCTTCCTTATCTTGAATAGTATACCCCAATCGTTATCCAAGCCCAAACATTGAGCATCTCCAAGGCAATCAAACTGAGAAAGACCAATTCCCTCCGATAGTGAGGCAATTTTACCTGCCGATAAAGAGCATACCACCCAATTCCCAAAATTGCACTCACCGGGATAATTACCGGAAAAAAATATCGCGCTTGGGGTAATAAAGTTACGCTTTGCTCCCAGGCGCCAGCATAACGTAAGTAAACCAAAATAATCTGGATTAATCCCATTATAACCAGAAATAAAAAAGTTGACCAAGGAATTGCCGGTTGTTTTTTAATAAAAACGATCAGCCAGCCGAAAGGGACGAGAACCGTTATCACCCAAAAGATGGCATACGGGTGTGATCCTAAATAAGGAATAGTGCCCCATCCAAACCTTCCCCAAAAGGTCATAAAAAGATATTGAGCAGATGCAGTAATATATTGCTGGCTGGCTGGCGGATCGAATAGCCCCATCATGCTTTTATATAAGAACCTTTCATCCCCACCGATTGGTCCGGCTGTCTTGAAAGGGCGAAAGCCAAACCATTCTCTTTCCAGCGAAGGGTTGCGAATCGCGTTCTCTCCATGGAAACTTCCCCAATTAATCGTCTCACATGCCGGATCGCCCATGTCGGGTGGGACATCCCGCTGATCACCGCTCACCAAAATAAAGCAGTCCAGATAAAACGGTTTATCTGCCTCCTCGATTTTTAGCGCCACACTCAACACGCTCCGCCGAAAACTATTGGGCAAGTGAAAGGTTTCCGAATAAAAAGTGGGGGTTTCGGTTAACCGAAAAGTTGTTTTATCAGCAGATAAAGGCTGCCCATCGAGGATTAGTGCCGGGAATGGCTGTTCAGATCCAGCGGTTGATGACCATCCCCAAAACCCTAAAGTTACCGGTTCTCCTTCCCATTCTTGCAGGTGAAGCGGCTCAACCACCTGATAAAAGCTATGAGAAGAGTCTCCTACAAACAGAGCGTTAGCCCCAAACGGCGTTTGGCTGGTTTTTGATAAGCGCGGGATTCCCGAGCTGCCCTGCGGATAAAAATATGCCGGCGTTGGGCTATCCCAGGCGATGAAAAAAACCAAACCAACTGCCACCCCCAACCCAGCAACAATCCACACCCAAAGTTTATAGCGATGGAAGACTGCCAACATCAGCACAAGCCCAGTGAGAGGAAGGGCTGACCAACTAGTTTGTTTGCTATAAAAACAGAGAAGCGCGCTGATGATTAAACCTATTGCCATTCCCCACTGAAACCCCCGGGTGATCAGCCATATACTCAGCGCAATGAATAGACTTAGCGAAAATATCGCAGCCACATCATCATTGACTGCGACCATCTTACTGGCAAAGCCAGGCAGCGCGGCGATAAAAAAAGTGACCCATTCGGAAAGCGCCGGAGAAGGGAAGATCATTCTCAATGAAACCGCGCTCAGCCAAACCGTGCCAAGAAAAAATAGCCAAGAAAATAATCGTAAAAAATATAATTGATAGAAAACATCGAGGTGACCGATCAGCCGTAACGGAAGCGAGGCAAGCCAATAGTAGAAGGGCAGACCGCCCATTTGCTCTGCCCCAATCCAGATTGGCTGGTTGAGGGCGATTAAATCTGGCGCAGCAGCCTGCTCGTTATAAAATCCACTCTCGACCATGGATGAGACGATCTCGCGCCGCAAGGCTTGGTCATATTCACCGACAGCTGGCAAGCGGTTCAAATTGGCAATCAAGCGAACATATTCAAATTGCCCCATCTCATCGGTATTTTGCCAGGGTGGAACCAGAAACACATAGACCAACCCATTAAC
>DYKH01000307.1:3239-4746 GCA_020722685.1 Caldithrix sp.
GGGGGCACCAAAAAGAGATAAATCAAACCGACCACAGCGGCGATGAGGATTATCAGCCAAGCCGGGAAAGAACCCGGCGCTGAGATCCCATTCGATTGAAAGCGATCGGAAGAGACGCTTTGCGACATAGAGGTTTGCTCAACAATCCTCAATATGCCCCCCTCCCCCTCAACACTACAAAGATGGTCTTCAACAAGATATAGATATCCAACCACAACGAATAATGCTGCACATAATACAAGTCTTCGTCGGTATGCTCGTGCATCGGTTTATCGCTGCGCCCATTCACCTGCCACCAGCCGGTGATTCCCTGGGGAACAGCAAAGCGTTTCCGCTGCCATAACTCATACTGCTCCACCAAATGAGGCATTTCTGGACGGGGTCCCACCAGACTCATCTCCCCTTTGAGCACGTTGAATACTTGGGGCAGTTCATCGAGGCTGGTTTTGCGCAATATCCGCCCAACCCGAGTGACCCGTGGATCGGGTTTGTTCTTCCTTTGGTGAATCCGCCCCTGCTCATCCAACTCTTCAATGATCTGGCGCATATTCTCCGCTCCAACTACCATGCTGCGAAATTTAACCATCTCAAACAACCTGCCGTTCTCACCCACCCGCAATTGGCGATAAAATATGGGTCCTTGGTCATCCAGCCAAATGCAGAGGGCAACCAGGGTCATCAAAGGCAAGAGCAAGGGCAGCATCAACATGACCACCACTAAGTCAAAACCACGCTTGAGCAGACGCTGGGTGTCATTCAAAGCTGGCGCGCGCAGGTCTATCAGGGGCACCCCAGCCAGCTCCTCCACGCGAGCCTGATTCAAGGCAAGAGTGTAGTAATCTGGTACCACCCAAACCCGCACGGGCAATTCATGCAGCCCGGCTACCAACCCGGCGATGCGGGTCGCCACCCGCGAGGGGAGGGCAAAAATCACATCATTGATCCCCTTTTCCGAGACGATCTGGCTCACCCGCTCCAAGCCGCCTAAGACGTCCGCGCGCTGCTGCTTCGTGATGTCATCGTCTAAAAAGCCAACCAGTTCCAGCCCGAGACTTTGATAGGAGCGAAGGTCGCCGGCTACCCGGTTTCCCACTGCACCTGCCCCCAAAATCAGGATGCGCCGCTTCTGCCCATTTCCCCCGGCGGCAAAGAAGCGAAAATAAACCCGATAGATTGAATGCACCAAGATCACCGCCAGATAAGTGGCAGCGATAAAAGAGAGGAAAAGCAGCCGCGAGACCTGGCGCAGGCTTAGATAAAGCAAACCGGCCAGCAACACCGCCGCCAGGGCAGAAGCCAGCGTGAGGCTGTTCAGTTCTTCGACAAAGCGGAAATGACGCCGCCCGTCATAGACCGAGAACAAAGCCAGCACCCCCACCCAAACCAGGGCGAAGAGCGGGTAGAGCAGCCCTTCGAGGGGGGGTGCGCTGTCAATTGGGCGGGCGTAAGGCAATATTTCATCCAATCGCGGGCGCAGCAGCGCCGCCAGGCGCAGGGCTAGCATCAC
>DYKH01000070.1 GCA_020722685.1 Caldithrix sp.
TGCATGCGCAGGAATGACAAGATGGATGAAATTTCTACCCTCAACGAGTATAGTTGATTTTCCTTATGCCGTGGGACAGCAGGCTTCACATACTTTGGAAGCAACAAAAGAGGTAAGAAAATTTGCACCGCATCCTGTGCAAATCAAAAATCCACCGTGCGCGGGTGACCGAGGTCAATATCAACTATGAGGGGAGCTTGACCATTGACAAGAGTCTGATGCAAGCAGCCGATCTGCTTCCTTACGAAAAGGTACAGGTGTTGAATATTAACAACGGAACTCGTGCAGAGACGTATGTTCTGGAAGGCCCTGTCGGTTCCGGACAGATTTGCGTCAACGGCGCATTGGCGCGTTGGGCGCAGATAGATGATCTGCTTATCATCATATCCTATGCTGCCTACGAGGAATCGGAGGCGGCCGGTTTTGCCCCCAAAGTCGTGCTGGTGGATGATGCTAATCGTCAGGTGGGATCTAAGTGATCGTTTAGTTTTAACGCTGCATCGGGTTTTGCTGACCGGTCGCAGCCTCTGTATCCGAAATTGCCGCCAAATCGTTGCTCACGGAAGAACATGTCCCAATCTTGTTTCTGTCCTTGGAAGCACTTGCGGCTAACCAGGTTATTCAACTCAGCAAAGCAATCGAAAGGAGTACTCAATTGATCGCAAAAGGTGCACCCATTGAAGAGCCCAAGGGGAAATTAGGAGTCATGTTACCCGGATTGGGAGCTGTCGGTACCACTGTCATCGCGGGGACGGAGCTCGTCCGTAACGGCTTTGCCAAGCCCATCGGCTCGCTCACCCAAATGGGTACCATTCGTCTGGGCAAGCGGACGGAAAACCGCGTGCCGAAAATCAAGGATTTTGTCCCTCTGGCGGACCTGAAAGATTTGGTTTTCACCGGCTGGGACATTTTCCCGGTCAGCGCCTACGAGTCTGCGCTGAATGCTGGCGTGCTGAAGAAGGAAGATTTGGACAAAGTGCGCCCGCAGCTTGAAGCCGTTCGGCCTCTACCGGCGGTTTTTGACAATTACTACGTCAAGCGGCTGAATGGCCCCAATGTCAAAAAGGGCACCAGCAAGATGCATTTGGCCGAGCAATTGATGGACGATATGGCCAACTTTAAGAAGGAGCATAACCTTTCCCGCATCGTGATCGTTTGGTGTGCAAGCACGGAAATCTATATGGAACCGGGTCCCGAGCACGAAACGATTGAGAGTTTTGAGAAAGCCCTAAAAGAAAACCATCGTGCTATCGCTCCCAGCATGATCTATGCTTACGCTGCACTGCAATCGGGAATCCCCTTCGCCAATGGCGCCCCCAATCTCACTCATGACATCCCGGCGCTTAACGAGTTGGCCAAGCAAAAAGGCGTACCGATTGCCGGCAAGGATTTCAAGTCGGGTCAAACTTTCATGAAGACTTTGTTGGCCCCCGGAATCAAGGCGCGTTTACTGGGCATGACCGGCTGGTTTTCCGACAATATTCTCGGCAATCGCGACGGCGAGGTGTTGGACGACCCGGAGTCTTTCAAAACCAAGGAGGTTACCAAGCTATCCGTTCTCGACTATATTTTGCAGCCGCAATTGTATCCCGATTTATATTCGGACATCTATCATAAGGTGCGCATCAATTACTATCCACCCCGCGGCGACAATAAGGAAGGCTGGGACAACATTGACATCTTTGGCTGGCTGGGCTATCCGATGCAGATAAAGATCAACTTTCTCTGCCGGGATAGCATTTTGGCCGCGCCCATAGTCTTGGATTTGGCCTTGTTCATAGACATGGCGCAACGAGCCAAAATGAAGGGAATCCAGGAGTGGCTTTCTTTCTATTTCAAAAGCCCGATTGTGGCCAAAGGGCTCTATCCTGAGCACGACGTGTTTATCCAGCTTATGAAGCTGAAGAATACTCTTCGTCATCTGCGCGGGGAGGAACTCATCACCCACTTGGGTTTGGAATACTATGACTGATTTCCCGGCAGCGTTTTTCGCAATGGAAGGCGATGCTTTCAACTGAAAATGGCACCGGCGCAACGCGGAGGGAGCTCGCCAACGCAGCTTTGGGAAGATCAAAGGCAAGGTCTAATTGGCTGCATCTTCGCCGCTAAAAACCGTTCTCAAGACGTCATTGCCTGCCGTGGTCGATTTGTCGTCGCAGACCATTATGTGGACGATCGAAGCGATATTGATCGGCAAGCTGAGCGCCTCGGCATTTGCCGGTGTCGGCATGGCCATTCAGGTTTTGCTGGTGTTTTTTGCGGTGTTGCTCACGTTTGTGGTCGGTGCCAGCCTGATCATCAACCGGCATTTGGGCGCGAAGGAATCGTTTCAGGCCAATCACATTTTCGGCCAAGCTATGGCCATGGGCATCGTGCTGTCGCTGGTGTTCAGTTTGACCCTGTACTTTGGCGCCATTCATATTTTTAAGCTCATCCGGGAGACCGGCTCGCTTGCGGCCAGAGAGTCGGGCGTAGTTTACCTGCGCACCATGGCGGTGTTTGCACCCCTGACGATCAGCAACTTTGTCGCCATCGGCATCATCCGCGCTTCCGGCGACACGCGCTATTCCATGCTGGTCAATGTGCTGGTGAACAGCTTGAATTTGCTATTGGCGCCGCTGCTCATTTTCGGTCTGTTCGGCATGCCGCGCTTGGGGGTTCGCGGCGCCGCTTTGGCGGCCGGTATTGCGCACAGCGTGGGCTTTGCCACCACCTTCTATCTGTTGCGCAGCCGTAGACTGCAACTATTTCTCTCGTTTCACGAGCTGGCGACGCCAAAATGGAGCAGTTTCAAAGAGCTGTTCCAGAACGGCCTGCCAACCACCATCGAGCAATTGACCTGGGCCTTGGGGCAATTGATCGTCACCAGCTATGCGGCGGGAATCTATGTCGTTGTTTTGAGCACGCACACGGTTTTCGTCCGCATTCAGGCGGTGTTGTCCATGGTCTATATGGGATTTGCTTTGGGCGCCATGAGCATCATGGGCAAAAATCTGGGGGCGGCGCAAAACGATTTGGCCTATCACATGGCGCGCACGGCGCATCGAGTCATGGCGGTGTTGGTCTTGACGTTGGTTGCTCTCATGATGCTTTTTTCCAAAGCGATCATTCACGTTTTCACCACGGATGCTGCCACCGTAGCTCTCGGCAAAAAGGCCATATTCATTTTTGCCATTGCCCAAATTCCCAAGGCGCTCAATAACGTCATCGCCGGCAACTTGCGCGGAATCGGCGATTTGAAATGGCTCATGTGGAGCACGATGATATTCGTAATATGCGTAGAAATCGGATTCAATTGGGTGGCTGCTTTTGTTCTTGGCTGGGGACTGTACGGCATCTGGGGTGTGCAGACCATGGATGAAACGATTCGTCTCGCTCTAAACTACTGGCGCTTCCATGGCGGAAAGTGGAGGATCATCGACAGGTGAGGCAAGCGTCCCACGGTGCTTCTGCGGGCAAATTGATTACGTTTGAGGGTATTGACTTTTCCGGCAAGTCGTTACAAGCGAAATTGCTTGCTGAGAAACTGGGTGCCGTCGGCCGCTCGGTGCTGCTGTTGCGCGATCCGGGAGCGACTCCCATATCCGAGCGCATTCGTGAGATTTTGCTGGATAGAAGCCATTTGGAAATGTCGCCCTGGACGGAATTGTTGTTGTACGAGGCGGCGCGGGCGCAGATGATAGAAGAAACGATCAAGCCGGCGCTTGCGAAAGGCGTGTGGGTCATTAGCGACAGGCTGTACGATTCCACTACCGCCTATCAGGGATATGGTCGGCAGTTGGATTTGGGTTTGGTAGAGCAAGCCAACGTAATCGGCGCTTGCGGGATGGTACCGGATTTGACCTTCCTCATCGATTTGGATGTTCGCGTTGCGCTGCAGCGTCGCCAAAGAAGCAAACGGGATGAGGATCGTTTAGAGTCCGAAGGCCTCCAATTTCAGGAAAGAGTCCGGCAAGGGTATCTGAAAACCGCGAAAGAGGAATTGGACCGAATTCGGGTAATTGCCGGTGATCGATCAGTAGATCTCATTCGTGAAGAAATATGGCAGATCGTTGCTAAGAGATTCCAAAGGGAATTGAACTTTTAGCCTTTGGTGAGGTGCTTGAATATGCTCAAAAATAGAAAAACGTTGCTCATCATATTGCTGGTGCTGGCGGCTACGTTTGTCGCCGGAAGGTTTTCCGGCGTCAACAGTAGCGGCGCCGAGGATCGCTACTATGAGGTTCTGAAGAACTTTAAGGTGTTCGGACAAGTCTATCGCGAGGTCAGCGATCGCTACATCGAAGAAATCGATGCGGAAAAGTTCATGCGCGCCGGCATCAATGGGATGCTGGATCGTCTGGATCCCTATACGGTTTACTTGGAGCAGGATGGCCGTGATGAGCTGCAAATCATGACGCGCGGTAAGTATTATGGCGTCGGCATGCGCATTGTTCTTCGCAACGGTTGGGCGACGGTGTCGGAACAGCCGTTCCCCGACAGCCCCGCTTTTCGCGCCGGTATTCGTGAGGGCGATCAGATCATCGAGATCGATGGCAAGAGTACCAAGGGGCAGCCGCTCTCGGAAACCGCGCGACGTTTGCGAGGCGGGGAAAAGGGCAGTGAAGTGGCCATCAAAATCAAGCGAGTGGGCGAGGAGAAGCCGCTTAGCTTTACGCTCATTCGTGACGAAATTTCCGTTTCTGATGTTCAGTATTCCGGCTTTGTCAGCCCGGGTATCGGCTTGATAAAGTTGGCGCATTTTAGTCGTGGTGCTGACGATCAGGTACACGATGCGATTATGCACTTAAAGGATCAAGGCCTCGACGGGCTGATTCTGGACTTGCGCGGCAATCCCGGCGGACTGTTGGATATGGCGGTAGCAGTTGCCGAAAATTTCATCGCCAAAGGCGAGATGGTGGTTTCCACCAAAGGTCGGTGGGAAAACACCTACCAGGAGTTCCGCTCCAGCAAAGATCCTGTGTTGGGAAGCACACCCTTGGTCGTGTTGGTGGACGGTTATAGCGCATCGGCATCGGAAATCGTCGCGGGAGCGATTCAGGATTTGGATCGTGGTGTCGTCATTGGCTCGGAAACGTTCGGCAAGGGTCTGGTGCAGACGGTTGTGCCGCTGGATCGCCGCGGCGATAGCCAGCTTAAAATTACTACCGCACAATATTTCATTCCTAGCGGTCGCCTCATCCAGCGTCCGGATGTTTTTGACAGGAGTGCAAACTCGGTATTGGTGAATGCCTCGGACAGTGCCAAAGCTTCCACTGAGGAGGACGTTGATGTCGACGTCGAAGAGCCGCCGCAGGACAATCTGCATAAGAAAGCCAAAGGGGAAGAATCAAAACCGAAATTCTACACCAAAAACCACAGGGTGGTTCTTGGCGGCGGCGGCATTACCCCTGATATTGAGGTACACAATTTTGAGCTGAACCGGTTCGAAATCGAGCTGATTCGCCGATCCATGTTTTTTAATTTCAGTCTGGACTACGTGGCGAAACACCCGAATTTGCCCAAGGATTTTCAGGTCGATGATCAGATGCTGGCAGATTTCTTTACTTTCATCAAAGAAAAGAATTTCGACTATAATCCCGATGGCATGGCCGAGCTGGAAAAGCTGGAAAAGATTGCCAAGGAAGAACAATTCTACGCGCCGATGGCGAGTTATTTCCAAGGCATCCGCGCTGAATTCGAAAAAGTGAAAGAGCAGGAGAAAGAGAAATCCAAGGCGCATTTGGCGATGCTGATCAAACGGGAGGTCGTCGGCAAGATATTTGGTCGGAATGAATACTTTGAAGCGACGTTTTCTAGCGATTCGACGTTGGCCAAAGCTATCGATGTATTGAAGGCCCCGGAGGAATATCGCAGGATTTTGAATGCTCAAGTGGCGGTGAGGAATTAGCGCTGTCTGCAAAGCCGGCGGCGGCAAACCACTATGAGTAAAAGCATCGCAATCTTTGTTTCATTTTTCAAGGTCGGTCTGTTTGGCTATGGCGGCGGCCCTTCCAGCGTGCCGCTGGTGGAACATGAGGTTGTCAACGTGCATCGCTGGATGACTGGCGATGAGTTCGTCGACACCTTGGCAGTGGGTAATTCTTTGCCCGGGCCGATCATTGTCAAACTGGCCGCTTTCATCGGCTATAGGGAAGGCGGATGGCTGGGCGCGCTTGCCGCTCTCTTGGGCAGCTCCTTGCCCGGAATCGTGGGCATGCTCGGTTTGGGCCTACTGCTGTTGAAATACAAAGATCATCCGCGCATGCAAGGGCTGTTTTACGGCGTCCGTCCGGTTATCGTGGCCATGATGGCTGCCTTCGTTTATGGAATTTTTAGCAAATCCGTCCCTGATATCAAAACCGCTGCCATTTTGATCGTTTCATTCGCCCTGATGGCCTTTCTGAACCTGCATCCGATTCTGATGATACTCGCGGCCGGGCTGATGGGAATGTTCATTCTATAGGAAGCAAAAGGGGTTCGACTCCCCTTCCCGTTCCTCATTCTTAAGAGCAATAATCAACGTTCAACGTCCCATGGTCAATTGTCAATTGAACGTTGACAATTGACCGTTATTTCTCAAAGCCAATAGTCAACGTTCAATAGTGAATTGTCAATTGACTGTTAAACGTTGAACATCGACTGATAACGATTAACTATTTTGAATTCTTAAAGGAGAGATGAATGACGAAACAAAAATTTGTCTATCAATTTGGCGGTGGTAAAGCCGAAGGCCGTGCCGACATGAAAGAGCTGTTGGGCGGCAAGGGAGCAAACCTTGCCGAGATGGCTAACTTGGGAGTGCCGGTGCCAGCAGGTTTTACCATCACCACGGAAATGTGCACCTACTACTACCAAAACAAGAAAAAGTATCCTCCCGAACTGGTGAAGGACGTCAACGCCGCAATGGCAAAAGTCGAGTCCATCATGGGCGCCAAGTTCGGCGATCCGAAGAACCCGCTTCTGGTGTCGGTGCGGTCCGGCGCGCGTTCTTCCATGCCCGGCATGATGGAAACCGTCCTCAACATCGGCCTCACCAGCAAGACCATCAAGGGTCTGGCGGCCAAAACCGGCAATGAGCGCTTTGTGTACGACGCCTATCGTCGCTTGATCATGATGTATTCCGACGTGGTCATGGAAAAAGCCGCCGGCATCGAGCCGGAAGAAGGTAAAGGCATCCGCCAACAGCTTGAGCAGGAGATGGCCAAAATGAAAAAAGCCAAAGGCTATACTCAAGACACCGAGCTGACCACGGAGGATCTCAAAAAATTGGTGGCGATATTTAAGGTAAAGGTGAAGGAAGTTTTGGGCAAAGCTTTCCCCGATGACGCGCAAAAGCAGCTTTGGGGTGGCATCGGCGCCGTGTTCCAAAGCTGGAACGGCAAACGCGCCATCGCTTATCGCCGCATCGAAGGCATTCCGGATGAGTGGGGAACCGCCGTCAACGTGCAAGCCATGGTGTTCGGTAACATGGGAGACAACAGCGCCACCGGCGTGGCTTTTACTCGTAACCCCGCAACCGGCGACAACAAATTCTATGGCGAATGGCTCGTCAACGCTCAGGGTGAAGACGTGGTGGCCGGTATCCGTACGCCGGCGCCGTTGAATGAAGCCACCAAGAGCGAGCAGAACAAGCATCTCGGCTCCTTGGAAAAGATCATGCCGAAAACCTATAAAGAACTGGATGCCATCCGCAAGAATTTGGAGAAGCATTATCGCGACATGCTCGACATCGAGTTCACCATCCAAGAGGGACGGCTGTGGATGCTGCAATGCCGCGTCGGCAAACGTACTGGCACCGCCGCCTTGAACATGGCTATGGATATGTTCAAAGAGAAACTCATTGATGAAAAGGAAGCAGTGATGCGTCTTACGCCTGCGCAGTTGGACGAGCTTCTGCATCCCATCGTCGATCCGGCAGCGGAGAAAAAGGCAACGCCGATTGCCAAAGGTTTGCCTGCCGGTCCCGGAGGCGCTTGTGGGCAGATCGTGTTCACTGCTAATGACGCTGTAGCCCGGGCCAAAACCGGCGAAAAGGTTTTGCTCGTACGCGAAGAAACCAATCCGGAAGACGTAGAAGGTATGCGCGCAGCCCAGGGAATTCTTACTGCGCGCGGCGGCATGACCTCCCATGCGGCATTGGTCGCCCGCGGTTGGGGCAAGTGCTGTATCGTCGGTTGCGGCGCACTCCATATTGATGCCAAGAAGAAGACCATGAAGGTAGATGGCAAGGAGTACAAGGAAGGGGATTTTCTGACTTTGAACGGAACAAAAGGCTACGTCTACGCCGGCGAGCTGCCGATGATGAGCGCTGCTGAAAATCCGCGCTTTGTGCATTTCATGAAATTGGTGGACAAGCAGCGTCGGCTCAAAGTACGCACCAATGCCGACACTCCGGAAGATGCCAAGAAGGCGTTGGAATTCGGCGCCGAAGGCATCGGACTTTTCCGTACCGAGCACATGTTCTACGGCAAAAATTCCGAGGCCCCGCTCTTCTGCCTGCGCAAGATGATCATTTCTAAAACTGAAGAAGAGCGCAGAAAGGCCTTGAACGAGCTTTATCCCTACGTGAAGAAAGACATCAAGGCGACTCTGGAAGTGATGAGCGGACTTCCCGTAACCATCCGTTTGCTTGATCCGCCCTTGCATGAGTTTGTCCCGCAAGAAGCAGACAAACGTGCCGAGCTGGCGAAAAGCTTGGGCATTGACTCAGCCGAGCTAAGCAAGCGTGCCGAAGGGCTACATGAAACCAACCCCATGATGGGTCATCGCGGTGTGCGTTTGGGGATCACTTATCCGGAAATTACCGAGATGCAGGTGCGCGCCATTTTGGAGGCCACCGTTGAGCTGATCAAGGCTGGTAAAAAGGTTTTACCGGAAATCATGGTGCCGGTCGTCAGCGTTGCCAAGGAGCTAGACAATCAGAAGCTCCTTGTCGAAAAGGTGTATAAGGAAGTGTGCGCCAAGTACAAGGTCAAGGGGATCAAGTTCATGTACGGAACGATGATCGAAATCCCGCGCGCGGCCCTCACCGCCGGCAAGATCGCCGAAACCGCCGAGTTCTTCTCTTACGGAACCAATGATCTGACCCAGATGGGCTTTGGTTTCTCTCGCGACGACATCGGCGGATTTGTGCCGGACTATGTGGGAAAAAAGATACTGCCGGCCGATCCCTTCAACATTCTCGATCAGGAAGGCATTGGCGAGCTGATCAAGATC
The DNA here is from genome assembly GCA_020722685.1 of Caldithrix sp. Next base: position 9,199 of record DYKH01000070.1, read on the forward strand.
GGCATCGAGCGCGGACGAGCGACTCGCCCCAACCTCAAAGTCGGCATTTGCGGCGAGCACGGCGGCGAGCCCAGCTCGGTGGCATTCTGTCATCGTGTGGGCATGGACTATGTCTCCTGCTCCCCGTATCGCGTGCCCATCGCTCGCTTGGCAGCGGCGCAGGCTGCCATCATGGACAGTAAGTAACAGGTCGACATTTGAAAAAGTACAAAGCGCCTGCCTTCAGTGGTGGGCGCTTTTTTGTGACTGTTCAGGCTATGGCTGGAATGGCAAAACGATTACCGGCAAAACAATCAGAAACGCTCGCTCGTTCTGGATTTGAATCCAATAAGGAGTGCAAACCTCTCTTGTCGCAGTTGTCTAAGGGAAGAATAGTTTTGCCTCAAATAGTCTTGCCTTCCAAATGGCTTCTGAAGAGTAGTCTTTTATATCTAGAAATGGCTTGCTGCTGTGACATGTTGAGTTGGTAACCTCCAAGATTGAGGGGCCAGGATAATTGTTATAAACGGATTGATGAGACTGCGTATTTTTTGCGATTTTGACGGCACGATTGCCAAGAACGATATCGGCAACTCGGTTTTCACTACTTTTGGCGATGCCGATCATTGGTGGGAATTGGTGCGGGAATGGAAAGCGGGGCGCATCAAGGGGCGAGAGTTGTGGCAGCGCCAGTGCCAGGTCAGTCGCATGACTGAGGCGGATCTGGATGCGTTCGCCGCTACCCAAGCCATCGATCCGGCCTTTCCGGCATTTGTTGCTTTTTGCCGGCAAAAAGCTATTCCTCTGGTTGTCCTCAGCGACGGCATGGATGAATACATCCAGCGCATTTTAGCTTTTCATGGCTTGGGTGACTTGGCCGTTCGCGCGAACCATTTGATCATCAAGCCTGATGGGAGAGTGGAGGCGGAATTTCCCTATTATGAAACGGGCTGCGGCGTTTGCGCCAATTGCAAGGGATCGCATCTGCGCCAAGCAAGACAGCCTGACACGACCTTGGTCTACGTCGGCGACGGTCGGTCGGACTTGTGCGCCTTGGCCGAAGCAGATGTCACTTTTGCCAAGAGTGAGTTGTTGGCTTATTGTCGGGAGAAGAACTTGGGCTGCCGGCCATTTTCCACGTTTGCGGACGTGCTGGAAGAGGTGAGAGAGCTTGTGGAGGAAAATTCACAGTGCTAATGTGGATATTGGACTCACCGACGTTCATTCGGGAACAATAATGGGGTTCCTGTCCGGGTAGCAGTTAGCCGCCCGACATCCTCCTGATCATAAGCTTTAGATAGCGCAACGCTCGACTTAGGCTGTCTGCATGCATGGCCGCAATATCCGGCCTCCAGGCGTTTTTTGAGCTTTCAATGAATTCGATCATTCGGGATGTGTAGGCAGGCCCCACTCGCCTTCCACTTTCATCACGTGGTACCATGTCCTCCCGAATTTCCCGGCGGCGGGAGGATTTCGCCAGATTGACTAAAAAAGTCTTTGGGTTCTGGGTGATTTCAGGATTCAGAGGTATTTTTGAAACTGAAACGCTCAAGAAATGTGCGAGCTTTTCACGATCCGCCATCAGCCAAGCTTCAATTGCGCGAACTGCAATACGGAAGCACATTCCGCTGGCTGGTTCATGAAGACGTTGGGCTAACACAGGCGGCGCACATTCGGCATCTTTGTCAAGGTCTACAATAACTATCTACGGTGTAAAACGTGCTGCTTCGTTGTAACCGTTCAGGTGCCTGTAAATTGGGGGCTTTCCTTTCTTACCATAAACATTTCCGGGGCGGCACCGGCAAGTCGAATCAGTCGCCGCGCTGCAGCTTCGTCCACATCGCCCTCAACAACTGCCGAGATGACAATAGAATCGTTTTTGTCCATTCTATCTAATCCCCAAATAGCATCAATTGATGGACGTTTTCGGGTTTCGTGCGAGGCATAACTGCATCCGCCAAAGGATAGCCTTGTTCCAAAAGAATTTTGATCTCGGAGTAGCTACTTGCCGGCTTGACCTCTGTGCCTTCTTCGCCCGGCAAAAGAAGCAATACCTCGTCCAATCCGATTCCCTCATCCTGAAGCATTTCCGTTGAATGAGTACTCACCAGCGTTTGGCGATCTGTGCGGCTTTGGACTCGTGCAAACATCTGTGGAAGAAATCTCACCACCTCCGGATGGAGCGACAACTCAGGTTCTTCCAAAAGAAGCGGTCCACTACCTTCCTGCAGAGCCCAAAGCAATCCGATTAACCGAAGAGTCCCATCGGAAAAATGTTCTTCAGTTTGCCACGCCCCTTGGGGTCGCCAGTGCTCGTATTTGCCGCGCAAATGCGGCGTACCTCGAACATCTCTCCAAAGTTCGAGACCCTTAAGTTGAGGAACCGCTAATTCCAAGGCCTTGCGGATCCGTCTTAATCTTGCGCCGCGGGTCTTTTCCGACGTACGTGCGATTCCTTCAAGAAAATCGCCGCCAAAAGGGTCGTTGGATCGACCTATTGAACGGTCTGGCTCGCGAATGAGCTGAGGCACGACATGAAGGTATCGTATGGATGCGAAAAAATCCGCCAACTCCCTGAATTGCTGGTTTGCATGCAATTGTTCCAGCAATGTCTGTTTGAGTCTGTCCGGGTCTTTTTTGTCATCCTCGTCTGGGCGACTACGAATTGCCTGATTGCTTCTAGTCACCACCTCGGACTTGATAATTGGGCGTCGCAGATTGTCTTGGCTAAAGGCCAATTCGTATTCCCACTGGGAAGGGCCATCCTGGTTGCCAACTGATACTTTCAGAATCAGATCAGAATATCTTCGTGCTGCCAGACACCGTAAGCTTGACACACCGCCTCTCTTCCGAACAGCCTCTTGAAATCCACCACCTATGGAAACGATGTCGCGCAGAAAACGAAATGCGTCTAGTAGATTGGATTTGCCAGACGCATTTGGTCCTACTAAGAAAATCCGCCGTGAAAGGGCAACGCGTATGTCAGTAAAATTGCGCCAATTATTCAGTTGAACACGAGTAAAGCGCATTGAGGATGTACTTTTTGACTCTCTCATATGAAGAAACTCCTCGAATTACGCCGTGAACGGACGCCATTCTACGCATCCGCTGAAGCAGGTCTTAGCATTCCATTATGCCAGCGCAATACGCTTTTGGCGCATCCACCTATGGCGTGATAAGCTAAGCATTTTTCGCTTAGATTCAAAACGCCTTTATTGGTTTTCAATGGTCAATCTTGATGCCAGCCACTTCCACACCGCCTCAAAGACCAATACTCGATTGATCTCATTAAATACTTCGTGATAGGCATTAGGGAAGGTTAATACCACTTTGTCTTTGGAGGCAAATTTTTCCATCAACAGTTTGGCCCCTTCTGCGCTGCAAACGCGATCCTCGGCGCCTAAGAGCAGGAGCAAGGGAAGGCGAATTTCCGCAGCGCGTCTGTTGCATTCCGCAATCGTATCCAACATACCATAATAAAGCGCGGCGCTGACCCGATCATGGAATAACGCATCCTGCTTGGTAACCCGCACTACCGCGAGGTCATGGGTAAGCTGCTCGGGTGCGATCCCGGAGGGCATAGTGACATCAAGCTTAGCTTTGATTAATAGCCTAGCGAGCATTTCTTTCCACATCGGCACTTGCACGGCGATGGCAAAAGCCGGCGACGAAAAGATGGCGCCAGTCAATCCGTGGCTGTGGTCGAGGAGGTAATGCAAGGCGATCAATCCACCCATGCTGTGGCCGAGGAGAAAAGTCGGCTTGTCGGCCATTTGCTCCTGCACGTTTTCCCGCAGTTGGTGCAGATCCGCACTGAAATCCGTGAACTGGCCGACGCAACCGCGCTTGCCTTCGGACTTGCCGTGCCCTTGATGATCCAAGGCAAAGATGGCAACGCCTTTGGGGACAAAATAATCGACCACAAACCGGTAGCGCCCCGAATGCTCGCCGACTCCGTGCGCCAGCAAAAAATTGGCCCGATGGTTGGTCTCCGGAGACCAGGACTGATAATAAATTCGTAGCCCTCGATTATTTCTTAGAGAGCCCTCTTTGTGTATTATGTTGTTGGACACTTTAGCCCTTCACTTTAGCTCAATATGAGTCAGATATTGTATCTTAAATTTGTGCAACTTATGGCTAATAACAAAAAGTCCGAGCTCACTTTTATGGAGGAGCTTTAATAGGCCATAAGGGCTAATAGAAAATATAATGACGGATCTTCGCCTTGTAGCCAAGTCCCGGCTTTTCAACATAACTGAATTTCAAGGTGTCTATCGGTTGAAAGCGATCTTTTAGCCGCAAAATGAGATTAGGGGCAGGATAAACATTCGGGCCGAATAGCCCGACAATGTCCCAAGCTTCCAGAATAGAAATTCCCGTATAGTACGTTGCAATTAAAATACTATCCGCATTATAATGCCTATAAGTGGAACTGTTGACTTTGTATTTTGCATACACACCATCAGGAAATGGGTAGGAATCATTTCCTTCAAAGTATTCATCCTGGTAGGTAAAAGGCGCTCCGGCAATATTTGATACATCTCTATTGCAGGAGATAACACTACCGATCAGAATAAGAAGAAGAAATGCGCTTTCAGGAGTGATCATAGTTTTTATCATCGATGCTACTCCTTATTTTGCCAAAATTAAACCTGCGAATTACAATTCAGGTTGAGGATCAGTTGGTGAACAGAACAACTGATCAAGAGCCGGTTCCAATTGGCTGTTAAATCCGGTAAGGCAAGGGTTCTGCAATGGCAATTTCTTCCGGTGTCACCGTGGCATAATACGCCAGTATCTCTACTCCGTTTGCAGCGGCGACACGCAGGGTTCGCGCGTACACCGGATCGATGTGCTCAGCCGGACGAAATAGCTTGGCGTCCTCCCGTTGAATGAGATAGAACATGACGGCGCGGTGCCCTTCAGCAACCATATCGACAAGTTCTTGCAGGTGTTTCGTTCCCCGTTCTGTGACGGCATCCGGGAAATAAGCAATATCTTTCTCGACCAATGTGACGTTTTTTACCTCGACATAACAGAGGCGTTCGGGAAACGACAGCAATAGATCGATGCGGCTATTTTTGCCATACTTTACTTCTTTTCGTATATCATTCGCGTATCTGAACTCGGGTATTTGGCCGGCTTTTATCGCTTCATAAACCAGGCGATTCGGCGTGAGCGTGTTGATTCCCACCCAGACGTTGTTGGTGTAGACCAATTCCCAAGTATGCGCATAGCGGCGATGAGGATTATCGCTTTTGGAGACCATGACCGGGCTGCCGGGATCGCTGCATGAGCGCATGCTTCCCGAATTAGGGCAATGGGCAGTGACCGTCTCGCCGGTCTCCAAATGGATATCCGCCAAAAATCGCTTGTACCGGCGCAACAGCGTCCCTCGTTGTAGCGGCGGCAGCTTCACTTGTCAGGTCGGTTGAACCAACAAATCTCTTCCAGCGAGCGCCGCTTTTTCTCGCGCTGCCCGATCACATTCGGATAGCCGACTGCCAGCATGGAGACCGGGCGGTACTTGCGCGGCAGATCGAGCGCTTTCCGCACGCCTTTCTGACTAAACCAGCCAATCCAGCAGGTGCCGAGTCCCAATTCCTGAGCCTGCAAAACAAAATGCTCGCCGGCAATGCCGATGTCGATCAAGTAGTAGTGAATGCCGGTGATCTCTTTGCCGATGCGATTGGCCAGAATATCCAGCTCGGCCAAAATGACAACCAGCACCGGCGCCTTTGCCGCCCAACGCGTTGCCCGGTACAGTCCGGAAAAAGCATGTTCGACCAGCCTTGCTTTTAGCATAGGATCGTCTACAATCACAAAACGCCAAGGCTGTACATTTTCCGCCGACGGTGCCAGCCGAGCCGCTTCCACGCATTTTAGCAGCAGGTCCCTTTCAACTGGCTGTTGCTGGAATTTACGGACACTGCGGCGGCTTTGCGCCAAGGCTAAAAAACTCTCACTCAGGATAGTGGGTTTGTTCATTGTTATTTTGACCAAAGGTATTCAGATTCCTAGTGGGCTACGAGTTCACAGAATCATAAGTTTGACACTACTATGAATAATCAATCAGGGTCGCGACCGCGTTGCGCAAGGCCCACGTGAACTCATTCAAAGTCTGTTTCTCGGAATTCTGCATGAAATCGTCAATGAACAACGGTGAAGCCACACGAAATTTGATTCTCATGGCTGGGCAATAGAAACGCCTGGTGCCGCAAATGCCCGCAGGAAAAACCGGAATTCTTCTTATGCCTTCCCGGTACAAATCATGCACCACCTTTGCAGCTCCTAATTTAAAACTTCGGAGTCTGTCAGGGACTTCAGTGCCGCTCTCCGGGAAAATGCAGACGAGGCGATGGCGCCTCAATGAAGCTTTAGCCTCTGCAAAAAAAGAGCGATCGTGAGCCGATCTTTTCACGGGAAAAGCGCCGCTGCATGTGACACGGGAAACTAAGAATTGAGCCAGCCTAACATCGAACCAGTGGATCATTCGGCGCAAGATGGGCTTGCGAATATACTGATCAAAATAGCGGTCGAGCATCTTACGACATAAGGTAGCATCAAAAAGCTCTTTGGTGGCGGCAAAAGAAACAGGACGGGCTATCATAGAAGAGACTACAAAAATATCCTTCCAGTTCAAATGATTGGGTGTGATCATCGCCGGGCCGCTTTCAGGTATCTGCTCCAAGCCGCTGCACGCCATTCGCGTCCAGCGAAGAAAGCGTGCTCCGCGTCTCCGCCAGTGATCATACAGGGATTTTGAAAACGATATCTCTTGGTCAGCCGGAAAACGATGGTTCATTGACGGTTCTCAAAGTCGATTCATCATTTGCGAGATGGTCACCAATTGATAGCCGCGTTCTTGCAAGCTATCGATGAGTGCGGGCAAAATGTCTGACGGCTGATCGCCGTTGCGCTGCGTATCGAGATGCATGAGAATGATGCCTCCATTTGCGCCGGATTCTGTCGCGCTGCCAAAATTGAGGATTCTCTGTAAAATCTGGGCGGAGGACTTGTAAGATGCAGACGAGGTATCAGCCACCCAATCCAGGGTATCCATGCTCTCACCGTTGCTCCTTCCCATAGTCCATCCTACATGAGAGTATCCTATTTCCGCCGCCCACAAGCGAATTTGGTGATTGTGCTCACCGTAGGGCGCCCGCCAATAGGGGGCCATTTTTTTGCCCGTCAACTCCGTGAAGCGGTCAGCGGTTCGCCTCAGTTCTTCGTGCAGCTTTTCCCTCGTGACCCCCGGAAGCGTGTCATGCCGTCTGTTTGCTTCGTATGAGGTCAAGTGCGGGTGACTCCAGGTGTGGTTGCCGATTTCGTGTCCATCTTTGACCATGCGCTTGACCAGATCTGGATATCTGTTGATGAACGCGCCGGTGAGGAAAATCGTGCAGCGGATATGCTTGGCCGCCAGATAGTTCAAAATGCGTGAGGCGGCATTATTGCCTGATCCGCCGTCAAAAGTCAACGCAATGTTGGGGCTCCGGCTATTTCCGCGCGAAAAATCCCGAGCCAAATAGTCCAAGCGTGGACTGCCGTAAGAAGTGGATATCTTTTCCAAGATGGTGGTCAGGCCGTTCGCGTCAATGCCACGAACGATGATCTCGTTGTTACCGTAGCTCAAGCGGACGTTCTCGAACTGGAATTTGTTTTTCTGCGGCAGCGTGACTGCGGTAATACGGTCGTTGACGATCAGACTGAGCATAACGTTCTCGGCAGCTTCCCCGGCAATGGTTATGGTGTTTTCCAAAACCATGGCATCCGGTCCTTTAGTGACTACAAAGCCGGAGTCGGCGGCTGCGTCATGTGCCGGTTTGGACTCCCCCATCTGGCCCGACTGCGACAATCGCAGCAGTCGAATTTCTTTCGACAGGCTGCGCAGTGACAGCAAAATCGCCAGAATGAGGACAGCGAAGACAAGATCGACGAAGACGCGGGAAAACCTGAGCTGAATGCGTGGCAAACGGGGCTTCCGTTTGAATAGGGGCTTCTTGCCAGAGTATTTGGCCATGACTGCCGCGGCTTGAAGCAGCCCCTTAAATAAGCAGCGCAGGCTGCAAAAGGTCCTTTGCATGAATTGCAACTGACACTCATCGCAGACATACGCGTGACAATACTGGCACCTCTTCCTGCTCTTGATTTCGGGATGATTCTTGCAAAAGTGTTCCATGCTTGATCCTCTTTCTTGCACCACAAATTACCAAAATTGGCTTGAAAAGCAAGCAAAATGCCGGAATTTTTTTGTGGTGTTTGAAAAAGGTAACAGTTCAGCCTTTTAACGAGAAAAGGCGTCCTTGCGCCAAGGCGAATGAGGAAGCTTTTTGGCCTCCGGTCTCCATACGATTTCTCGTTCTCCGAGGCGAACCAGAAATGACCACGTATCTGAGCCGTTACGAAAAAGTCGGCTTTCTTTTCCTGATGCCCAGGTGTCGATTGCGATGGGGTCGCCATGGGGTAGGAGACATGCGGATAAAGAAATCATTTGAAGTTGAGGCAATAAATTCCTATAATTGGCCTGAGCCACGAATTCTCCTCATCCTGCAAAAAATCTAAGGAAATGCCTATGAGTGGAGCAGACGCAAAAGTACGCGAGGCCGCTTGGGACGGGCAGTTTTATCCGGCCAATCCGCTAACCTTGGAACGGATGATCCAACGTTTCCTTGACCTGGCGCCTGAAGTAGCCCACGAGGGTGAGATTGTCGGCATTATCGCTCCTCACGCGGGTTATGAATACTCCGGACGTACGGCTGCCGCGGCCTATAAGCAAATCTTGGGGCAGAGCTATCAATCCGTAATCGTCATCGCCCCAAGCCACGCCGATATGTTCCCTGGCGCATCGATTTACGACGGCGATTATTATGCCACGCCATTGGGCAAGGTCGCCATCGACAAGGAACTGTCGGCCGCTATCAGCAATTGTTCGCCGTCCCTGCACCTTTCGGAAAGAGGCCACCACGATTTGGGCGGACGAGCAGAGCATTCTCTGGAAGTTCACCTTCCCTTTTTGCAGCAAGTGCTCCGCGCCGGTTTCAAACTGGTTGCCATCGTCTTGCACGATTATAGTGCAACCAATTGCCAAACTCTCGCGGATGCACTGGCTTCGACGATTGCCGACCGGCGGGTTCTGCTGGTAGCCAGCTCGGACTTGTATCACGGTTATTCCCCGGAGAAATGCAAGGCGATTGACAGCAAAACACTGCACAGCATCGAAGCTTTTGATCCGCTGGAGTTCCTGACTGGTGCACAGGAAGATGTCTACCAGGCCTGCGGAGCCGGTCCCATAACGGTCATGCTCCTGGCAGCGAAAAAGATTGGTGCGACCAAGGTAAAGGTGATCGCGCAGACGAATTCCGCCGAGGCAACCGGACAAAAAAGCGGCTGGACCGTCGGATATGCTGCCGTTTTGGTCACCAGACCGTTCCGCCAGCAAATAGGCGATGCCGGCAAGGAATCAGCAGCGGCGAAATTGGGATCATGAACAGCGGTTACGTCCATGGCTACGAGCCGAGGGAGAACGTCCGATTGCAGGATCAAGCTTGCACTCTCGTCGATCTGCTGCATTTCGATACCTCTTATCCCGCCGGGAGTCGCGTCTTGGAGGCCGGTTGCGGCGTGGGCGCGCAGACTGTCACCCTTGCGGGTAACAGTCCCGATGCGCTCATCACTTCGATTGACATATCCGAGGCTTCTATTGGCGAAGCCAAGCGAAGGGTCACGGCGGCCGGACTGACCAACGTGCAGCTCCAGCGGGCAGATATTTTCAATTTGCCCTTTACGCCAGGCTCTTTCGACCACGCTTTCGTCTGCTTTGTTCTGGAACATCTGCCGAACCCAATAGCGGCTTTGCTGGCTTTAAGAAGCCGGCTTCGAATAGGCGGCACAATTACCGTTATCGAAGGAGATCATGGCTCGGCCTACTTTTATCCTGATAGCGAAGCGGCGCGTAGGGCGATTCGATGTCAAGTGGAGCTGCAGCGGCGATGCGGCGGCAATGCCATGATCGGCAGGGAATTGTACCCGCTGTTGTGCAAGGCCGGTTTTCACTCGGTCCGTGTTTCCCCACGAATGGTGTACGCTGACGCCAACAGGCCTGAGTTGGTGGACGGTTTTACCAAGAAAACGTTCACTCCCATGATCGAAGGCGTTCGCGAATCGGCTTTGGAAGCGGGCCTCGTTCAGGAGCCGGTTTTTGACAAGGGAATCAAAGACCTTTATCGAACCACAGAGCCGGACGGCGTTTTTTGTTATACTTTTTTCAAAGCCTTTGGAGTAAAGTGCGCATGACCGGGTAGGTTTTTCCATCGGGCCGGGCAATGAATGTGTTTGATTCGACGGCAAACTATCGGACTCAACGACCGCATTGGGAGTCGGTACCCTGGCCGCAGCGGAGCAAAACTCCGGTTCTCACCGCGATGATTTTGGCGGAAGATGCAGCGTGAATCCGGTGTTTTCTGTTGCGAAAGCCTGAAGCGAGAGCGTGTTTGGCTCATTTTGACGATTTCAGATCCTCTTATCAGGGAAAAGCAAAGCCACCCAACAATGAAGAGAAGCGTCGACCAAGGACGACGCGTTGATGAAACACCAACCAAGGCATTTGTCTACCCAGCCTTGATTGCTTGGTGGCTTGGATCATATGGAGGGCGAATGGCGTGAACGAAAAAATTGGAATTATCGGCGCAGGACGATTGGGCCAAAGTTTGGCGCGCGCATTGTGCGAAGCCGGATGCTCTGTGCAAGCCATTTACGATGCCGATGAAACGCGGGCAAAATGCTGCGTCGCTTTGTGCGGCGACACAACGCAATCCTTGCCGCTGGAAGCCTTTCCGACTGATCTGACTCTTCTCTTCATAGCAGTGCCGGATGATTCGGTTACCGAGCTAGTGGAAAAGCTCTCACATACCAGCTTCATCTCGCTGGATACGATCGTCGCTCACACTTCCGGCGTGCTGCTTTCGGCTGTGTTGGCTCCCTTGCGCCCTCAGACCGAGTTGTTGGCCGCCGTGCATCCGGTACAGACTCTGACCAGCTCGCCGGACGACTGGCAACGACTCTTTGGCATCTACTATGGCGTTGAAGGTCATTATCGAGCTCTTCCTCGGCTGCGAGCGCTGGTGCAGAAACTCCGCGGCAAGATTTTCATTATCCCTCAGAAGCAAAAGGCGCTGTACCACATCGGCTGCGTTTTTGCTTCCAACTATCTCATTAGCGTAGAAGCAGTCGCCATCCGTATTATGGAACAGGTGGGTTTTACCGAATCCGAAGCCATTAGCATTTTGGAGCCGTTGGTTTTGGCATCCTTGGACAATATCAAAAAGCGAGGAATAGCGCGGGCGCTTTCCGGGCCTATCGTCCGCGGCGACATCGGCACGGTCGCGCGACACATCGAGGAGCTGGGAAAAACCGTGCCGGCCCTGGTGCCGACCTACATGACTCTTGGTCAAATATCCATCGATCTCGCCGAGTCCCATCTTCCCAGCCAAAAGGAAAAACTACAGGGTTTGCGACGCTTCATTACCCAGAAGCAGCAGGAGCTCCAAATCTAACAATGAATGATTATCATCTCCACTCCTACCTATGCAAACATGGAGAAGGTCGAATTCGAGACTACGTTGAGGCCGCGTTGGCCAAGGGTTTGCGGGAGATCGGTTTTGCTGAACATATGCCGGTGCCCGGTCTGTACGACCCGGATGGGCGCATGACCATCGAAGAGTTCCCCGTTTATCTGCATGACGTTGCCGAAGCGCAGCGAAGCTATCCGGACATCAAAATCAGGTTAGGGATTGAAGCCGAGTACATGCCGTCGCGGCTCGACTTTATTCGAGATTTCTTGGCGCAGCATCCCTTTGACTTTGTGATCGGCTCCGTGCATTTTCTCGATGATTGGGATTTCACCAATCCGGCGCATGCGCACAGGTTTCCCGACTATGGAGTGGATGAGACATTTCGCGCCTACTACCGGCTGTTGGCAAAAGCTGCTGCCAGCGGCTTGTACGACGTCATCGGCCACTTTGACATCCCGAAAAAGTTTGGTCACGTTCCGGCGCAAGACTTGTCTGAGGAAATTGAGAGAGCTTTGCAGATCATCAAAAAGGAGAATTTGGCGCTGGACGTTAATACTTCGGGCCTGCGCAAGCCTGTGAGAGAGATACATCCTTCGCCGGCGATCCTGCGACGCGCATTTGCTCTGGGCATTCCTATCGTCATCGGCAGCGACGCGCACCATCCAAAAGAGGTGGCTCACCATTTTGCGGAGACTTGTACTGTAATTCGGGAAATTGGCTATCAGCAAGCCTGCACCTTCGCACAGCGGAAACGGCTGCTGGTGGCACTTGACTAAGACTGATTGGCCGCCGGAAACAATCTGAATTGGTAAAATCTCTCTTTTAGCGCCGGACCTCAAAAATTTCCCAAGCCTTTCAGGCCTAAAATGGGTGCTGATTAGCGGCTGGAAGAGCCTTGGCAATTTATTAGTTTTTAATAATCGATCACAGGATGCGGTTACCCCTGCAGATGCAGGGTTCTCCTTCTGCCGTGCAATGTAAAGGAGATTCCTGCATCCGCAAGAATGACAGCACTGGCAGGGCACCCCGTGATAGGTCACGTTTGACAACTTAGCCAAGATGGAAAAGTTTTACAAAATAAGGGATCGGCACGATCTCGAACAGATCGAGCTGCGAGAGCTTTCGCCTTTCGCGGCCCAGAGCGTCCTTTGGGAGGGTAAACGCCGGTATGCAGAGCCAGCGCACCCGTATCGTACGGCTTTTCAGCGCGACCGGGATCGCATTATCCACTCGCGCGCCTTCCGTCGACTGAAACACAAACGCCAGGTTTTCCTCACCCAATCCGGCGATCATTATCGCACCCGCTTGACGCATACGTTGGAGGTATCGCAGCTTTCCCGTACCGTCGCCCGCGCTCTGGGACTGAACGAGGATTTGGTCGAGGCCATCGCCCTGGGGCATGATTTGGGGCACACGCCTTTCGGCCACATCGGCGAAGTGGTGTTGCACCGTATCATGTCCGGTGAAGATAACCTGGATCAATTATTGCCGAAAGGAAATTTCGGCGGCTACAAGCATAACTACCAAAGCGTGCGGGTGGTAGATGTGTTGGAGAAGAAATATCTTTGGGATGGGCTTAACCTCACCGACGCCGTGCGCGAGGGTATCCTTAAGCATACCCGCTTGCGGCGCGGTATCATCGCACTCCCGGATTTCGTCACGGATGGGCTGCATTATGAGTTGGATTGTGCCATCACTTTGGAGGGTCAAATCGTAGCCGTGTGCGATGAGATCGCCCAACGAACCCATGATTTGGAAGACGGCATCCGCGCTAATTTTGTGGCCCTCAAGCAGGTGCGCCGGGTCCCCATCATTCGCAAAGTGGAAGAGCTGGCCGGGCTGGCGGGGACAGGAGAAGGCGACGCCTTTCTTTATCGCAACCATCTTATCCGCAGCTTGGTGAACTATTTGATTACCGACGTTCTCGAAGCCAGTGCGGCTGCGATGGAACAGTTTCACAAGCTAACGGGTAGAACATCTTACTTTGATACGACCATCATCGGTTTTGGCAAGGCAGTGGACCCACTGCAAGAAGAGTTGAATCAGTTTATTGCCGGCGAAATCATCGCCACGGCAGCGGAGAAGCGGAGCGATGACCATGCCGTCCAAGTCATCCGCACCTTGTTCGGCGCATATTACCGATTCCCGCAGTTGCTACCAGACTACCGGTTGCGGCAGTGCGGCAGTCAGGAGATGATTGAGCTGCTTTACCAAAGGGCGGGTGGGAACGAGGCAAGCGCTCAAATAGAAGAGATTTTCCGCTCTCACCCTGCGTTCTTACGTTCTGTCTGTGATTACATCGCCGGCATGACCGACAATTTCGCGGAGGCGGAATTCAATAGATTGAGGCCAGATCAGGGTATGACCTCAGCTTTAGCCGAGGTCGCCGGCCGGGAGGCGGCAAAAGCTCCATGAGTCTATCTCTTGAAGTGCAAAACGTTACTTTTCGCTATACCGGTATTGGCGGCTCCGACCGGACGGTGCTCCGCAATGTCTCCCTGCGATTAGGGGAAAACGAATGCGTTGCCATTGTCGGGCCGAGCGGTTCGGGGAAAACGACTCTCATTCAGCATTTTACCGGATTGTTGCGTCCGTCAAGCGGTCAGATTCTGGTGGATGGGCAGGACATCTGGCATCGTTCTTTTTCGCAAGACAGGCTGCGTCGGCGAATCGGCTTGGTTTTTCAGTTTCCCGAGAACCAATTGTTCGAAGAAAGCGTGGCCAAAGACATAGGCTTTGGTCCGCAAAACCTTGGCTTGTCTGCCGAAGCGTCGGATGAGCGAATCAGCGCTGCCATGGAAGCCGTGTACTTGGACCGGAAGGATTTTGGTCACCGTTCTCCCTTTCGCCTCAGTGAGGGCGAAAAGCGCCGGGTGGCCATTGCCGGAGTCTTGGCTATGGACCCGGAGCTGGTGGTTTTCGATGAGCCGACGGCCGGTTTGGACCCCAAGGGCATTGAGCGGATGGCTTCGATCATCAAGGGACTGCGGTCCTCCGGCAAGTCAGTGGTAGTTATTTCGCACAATATGGATTTTGTCGCCCAAATTGCCGACCGGGCGATTGTGATGTTGGATGGGACTATTGTTTATGACGGTTCGCCCAAGAGCCTGTTTGTCAACCAAGACTTATTGAAAAGCGCCGGTTTGCTGGCGCCTAGTCTTATGACGGTTTTGAAAGATATGCAACATTTATTGCCCGCACGTTTTGCCGCAGTCGCCAGCTTGGAAGAGCTGCTCGCCCAATTGTCCGCAGGTGGCACCTCCGCCACACAACGGTGATTTTCACCAAGGTGTTCGAAAATAGTACAGCCTGTTTGATATCGTACAATTTTGTAAGCTTGCTGCCAATGGCTTGCCTTCATTGATTTCAAACCTGAAAGAGAGATGAAAAGCATGCGAGCGATTTCGCTTTTGCAAGCCAATGATTAATCTAAGATACGATTGTTATGACAATCTACAAAAACCGTAATTCCTTCGCTCCCCTCGAACCCTCAAAACTGGCCAATTTTTTGCAAAGCGGGAAGAGTGAGGAAATTCTCGGGGGCAACGTACGGGCATAACGAGGTAAAGACTTGCCATGAACAGCACGAGCTTTTACGGAGATGTGGAAACCGAAGGAAGTGACTTTGAGACTGCCGATCAAGGCCAATTTTCAGTCGGGACGATGTCTGGATTTGAGTTGTACTATCCAAAGGTCAGCCGTAATCCGGAAATCCGCAAGGTATATTCGCTTATTAAAAAGATCGCCAAAAGCAACGCCTCGGTTTTGATTCAAGGTGAGACGGGGACCGGCAAAGAACTGATCGCCGGAGCCATCCAAGCACAAAGTCTGCGTGCCGAGAAACCTTATGTGACGGTTAATTGCGCCGCTTTGCACGAAAACTTGTTGGAAAGCGAGTTGTTCGGCCACGAGAAAGGCGCCTTCACCGGGGCTATTGCCACGCATATGGGGAAATTCGAGCAAGCGGACGGCGGTACCCTGTTTTTGGATGAGATCGGCGACATGCACCCCTCCACGCAAGCTAAAATCCTACGCGTGCTGCAGGAGCAAAGCTTCAACCGCGTCGGTGGGCACAAGACCATTCAGGTGGACGTGCGGGTGATTGCGGCCACCAACAAGGATCTTTGGCAGGAAATGGAGAAAGGCACCTTCCGCGCCGACCTATATTACCGGCTCAATGTGGTCACTCTGCAAATTCCCCCCTTGCGCGAACGGCGGGAAGACATTCCCTTGCTGGCCGACTATTTCCGCCGCAAGTTTGCCGCGGAGCTAAAGAAGAACGTTGGCGAGTTTACCGAGGAAACCTCGAATCTACTCATCAATCACTCGTGGCGTGGGAACATCCGCGAGTTGCGCAACATCATCGAGCGTGCGGTCTTGGTTGCGGGCAACGGACAGCCGATTACGCCCAAAGAGCTGGCCATGACCGGCAAGGATTATTTTGCCGCCGGTGGCCGAAATCGACGCAGCGAAGATCAGGAGGGCGGCGCGCCAAGGACTCTAAACCTTGAAGCCTTGGAGAAGCAGGCCATTCTTGCCGCGCTGCAGAGATCCAAATGGGTGCAAAAGGATGCCGCTGAAATTCTTGGCATTTCCCCACGGGCCTTGAACTATAAAATATCTCAGCATAACATTACGCATCAGGGTTGGCGGCGGCACGCCACTTAGCAACAATGTGGTTGGGAAGTGAGGAAGCAGCTTATGCGTTTTTTCATCATTATTTTGATGGGGATTTGTTTGGTAAACTTCTCTTGGGCGGGCAGTCTGAAAATTGTTTGGGATGCTAACACAGAGCCGGATTTACAGGGTTACCGCGTTTACTGGGGCACCGCTTCGAAAAAATACACCTGGCAAAGAGACGTGGGTTTATTGACACAATGCGAGATTGGCGATTTGCAGCCAGGGGTTACTTATTACTTCGCCGTGACCGCCGTGGACGAGTGGGGCAATGAGAGCGCTTTCTCCCAAGAAGCCTCGGCAACTTTAGCCGGCGACGGAAGTAAAGCTTTGCCGGAAACCATCCATCTGAGCAGCAATTATCCCAATCCCTTCAATCCTTCGACCTACCTCGACGTGGCATTGCCGGAGCGGCAGTTTGTCACTCTGACTATTTTCAACGGCAAAGGCCAATGGGTGAAAAGGCTTTATTCCGGATTCTTGGAGGCAGGCCTACATCCGATCGTTTGGGATGCCCGCGATGAAACCGGTACACCCGTGACCGCCGGCGTTTATTTTTGTCGCTTGGTAACAAAAGAGAAGATTTTGACTCAAACCATGACTTTGCTGCGCTGATAAACCATAGATGACGCGGGAGCTTCATATGCAAGCCGGAGCCTTAGAACAGCTTCGGCTTTTTTTATTGTTTTTCCGCAGAACCGATAGGCCAGCGTATTGATACTGGCTTTCAAATGCATGGGGATGTCAAACCCCTGAGCGATCCTCCTGGATGCATGGCCGGGACGGAAAATGGCAAAGGACATTCATTCGCGGTGATCTCGAACTCGGCCTGCCGGACATAGGTCCTCCCTATTATCCGTCCGGACGAATGTCAGGGGCGATCGTGACAAGTCTTTAAAACCAGAGCCTGTTGCTGGCGGTAGTTCGCCAGGAAAAAGCTTATACATCGCGATTACCTGATATTTTCGATTCAAACTATCGATCAAAGGAATGCCTGTTGCAGCTATACCATCTTCAGGCACGATTGAGATATCACCAACTTGTTCCTTGAACTCGATGGTAATTTCGTCAGGTACAAACACGAAGTGTTCATTTACGCTACCGTGCACTATGGCACCGTAAGATAAAAACGTTGCACCAACAACTAGAACGAGACTGCATAGAAAAGTCAAGTTAACCAATAGCTGTTTTCTCATTTTAGCCTCCTTGCTTTTATGCAGTTATTCGCAGCTAAATTTCGCTATGCTAATCTATTAGTACCTATTTTGGGGGAACGTCTATTGGCATAATTGGATGGACACTAGCCCACCAGACACTAGTACTTTCCAAGAACCGCTCAACTGTTTTGAGTTCTGTTTCCATCGGCGGAGTTCTTAGAGAATAAAAACCAATTGATGGTATGGGATAAGCGATACTACAGCCTGATTGGCTGATAATCCTCTGGCTCTCTTCTCCTGTTACATATTTCTTAAATTTAACAACGATACTACTATCTGAAGCGTTTTCGTCAGGGTAAATAACAAGCATTGTAACTGTATCTGGCAAACTGTATTCTCCTGGGAAAACTGCAATATCCGCTATTTTTGTCGGATGGTAATAATATATTTGTTGATACATCTGATCTGTGGTGAAGACCAAATCATAGGTACCGGTTTTTAAGCCTCGAAATTGAAATGTCCCATTCTCAGATGTTATGGTTGTATGGGCGATTTCCTTATCATTCTGGTAAGCACCCACTCGAGTACCTTTGGCTCCAAATCGTATTGAATCAAGCGGGCCTACATAAACTGCTATTCCAGAGAAATCACCCGTATTAGTTTTGAGTTCATCATTTTTGCCAGAGTTGACAGAGAAATTGCAGCCTAGCAGCACGAAGAGTAATATTCCGCAAATAGTTATTAAATACTTCATAGCGCACCTCCAGATTTAAGAAGCATGGAATCTCGCCATTAATCTTTCTCACTCAAAAAAGGCTTTCTACATCTTTTCAATATATGGTAGTCGGAGTAGACAGTTGAAACCTCTCGACAGAATCCGGGTCAGCGGTCTAACGGTGTTTTCATGTTTGTTTTTCGGCCAGCTTCCAAATCCGGATAAAATCGTGGGACCTTCACTCGTAAGCCGCCAGCCTACTGCACCAATTTTGATATCGAAGGAGTTGATGGAATCTTGTCCAAAAGAAAAAAGCCTGAACACACCTCACTCCAATTTTTATTTCCTTTTGGAGTCAGGGGTTGTTCAGGCTTTCGCTCTGATCCTGTTTGTGGCTGCTATTCTTCTGTCGTTTATCCGCACCATAAAAGACGAGAACAACTACCGGCTCCCTTGCACCCCTATAATAAACT
>DYKH01000308.1 GCA_020722685.1 Caldithrix sp.
GCCCCCATTTTTGCATTTTGATTTGTCAGTTTGCATTTTGCTATTTGAATTTTTCACGACCTTCATCAGGAATGGTTTTGGCCTTTTCGCCAATAGGTACGCATTTGCCGGATGAACCGATTTTTCGTACGGATCAGTGAGAACGAGAGCGGAAATGCGGAGAATGCTTTTTTCACCACCGGTGGGTTCATCACCATCGATGTCGCTGACAATACCGGCAGGCAAGCGAAAACCTTCAGCGTGCCGGTTACCATCTCTGCCCAAGTCCCGGGCGGCACCGTCAATCCGAAAACGGGACAGCCGATAAAGAGCGGCGACATCATCGGCATCTGGAGTTATGATGAAGAGTCGGGAGCGTGGAGGTACGAGGCGGATGGAACGGCTTCAGGACCGGATGCAAATGGGAAACTCGCGGTGACGTTTCAAACGGGTCATCTGATCTGGTGGAACCTTGACTGGAAAGATGCCGATTGCGCCGTTGGGGCAGTCGGGCATCTCGTCGGCAAGGACCCCAATGAGTGCCTATTTGTCAAGATGAAAAGGCCAAGTGCCGGGGCTTATATTGATGAGAAAGAGGTATGCGATGACATCATCGAGTTCATGCGCGTGCCTCCCGATATGCCGGTGCGTCTGGAGGCTTATGACGACTGCGGCAATCTGATAGGCACGATAGACATCGAGAATTTGTGCGCCAATCAGGAATTTGTCCTCAGTGTGACTCCGCCGCTGGATTTCTGCGTAGGACCGTAGAGCCAGAAGGCAGGCACGTATAACTTTGACGCTCTATGCTCCATGCTTCCGCAAGTTGGTTCCAGGAAATACTCAGCGGCGAAAACCATTCATTACAAACGGAGCGAAAGCCTGTCATGCAGAAGGCATCTTTGCATTGGGAGGAGCAGATTGAGCCTGTGCAAAGATTTTCCCAGAAAGACAAATTTCCCCTTGCCTGACTGCTGCATTTTTGCTATTATTGCTTAGGTTCTCAGCAATAATATACTCGTTACGGGTTCTTTTTTCATGTCATGCCTGTGAATACAGGCATCTCCTAACTTCCTAATCGTAAGCAGATTCCTGCATGCGCAGGAATGACAAGAAGCGTGCAATTCTTACCTTTAACAAGCATAAAAGGCGGGACAGGTCAGGAAACCTGCGGTTCAGCGCAGAGGCAGTCTCGCTATTGACCAATAATAGAACAGTAGTCTGGCAAAATTTTGAATTCAAGCCGTAAGGGGCGTCTCCAGACGCCGATCAGGAATATATATTGTGGTCGAACTGGGAGAGTTCTCCTACATATTGTGTTAAGAAAGAATTTGCCAAACTATAGTAATAGAACTCGCTTTGCTCTCAGGGATTCTTATGCAAAAATTTGCGCGCATCCACGTAATTACCAGAATTACTCAGTGAGAGCAAACGGAAATGAAGATTCGTGAAGTCATTAGATTAATAGAAGAAGATGGCTGGTATCTGGTGGTAACGAAAGGCAGTCATCGGCAATACAAGCACGCGACCAAGCCTGGTCGTGTAACCATTGCCGGGCATCAGAACGACGATTTAGCTCCAGGTACGCTCAACAGCGTTTTCAAGCAAGCCCAGCTACAAAAGCCGAAGAAGGGAAAAAAGTGATGTATCGTTTCTTAATTGTTATCGAAAAAGCCAACGGTAACTTTTCGGCATACTCGCCGGATTTAAATGGTTGTGTCGCATCCGGCAAAACTCGCGAACAAGCCGCCCAAAATATGTACGAGGCAATTGCAATGCACGTGCAGGGCATGATTGAAGATAACCTTCCAATTCCAAAATCTCACTCGTTTGCCGAATATATTGCCATCCCCTCAACTAAGGCAAGCAAATCCAGCCGACCAGAAGCAGCCTAATCCCGGATGCTAAAAGTCTTTCGAATTGGCTTTTTTTTAGGTAAGCTCGTATTGCCACGACTTTGTCTACTTATTGTCCACAGCCGACATCATGCAAGATGAAAATAGCAGTTTCCATAGCCCGCCCTCTGGTCATAGCCAATAAGCGCGCACCTGCGTTGGGAATAAACCCACTTCATTCCCTCATCACCGCAACGCAGCGGTCTTCAAATGGTGATACATCTATCATTCAGTGAAAAAATCCAAATCTCAAATCTAAACAACAATTTCTTCCTAACACCTTTACCTTGACCTATTCGAATTTATTTAATATAATTAGTGCACAGAAATTCTACATTTTATAAACTCAAAAGGAAATCAATATGAGCCGTATTGATCCTAACAAGCTCGACAGCCTCAAATTACTAATCGTTGTACCATTCTTATTTTTGCTCGTGCTGACATTTGCAACTACCGCCCTTACCGAATCCGGATTGATCTCACGGAATAAACAGACCCTTTTCACGATCGGATTTTACGAACTGCCTGCTGATGATGCAGCGTTGCAAGCAATGGCAAGCGCTGGTGTCAATCTCGTTCGCTGTCGTAGCAAAAAGGATTTGGATCGAGTCTATGCTGTTGGTTTGCTGGGATGGATGCCGGTAAATTTTGCCAGTGAAGATGTCAATGCTTTGCGCCAACAGGTGCAGGAGGTCAAGGATCACCCCGCGCTGGCGGTGTGGGAAGGCCCCGACGAAATCGTTCATAATTTCACTGCCGCCAGCGCCCTGTACCGCACCAAGGGCGTGTACAAATCACCCGATGCTTGGAGATTACAATTGCCAGAGGCAGTCGAATACTCCGATGAGCAAGCGCAACAAATCATCCCTCGAATGAGCGAAAATATTCAGCTGGTGCGTAGCCTTGATCAGAGCAACCGCCAAATTTGGATCAACGAGGCTGCCAATAGCGATCTTAAATTTGTACGCCAGTATTTGGATTTCGTCGACATTACCGGTTGCGATATATATCCGGTGCACGAGAACAGACGTGACATCGCTGCGGTGGGTGATGCTGTCGAACGCTGGAAAAAAGTCGGCCGTAACCAAAAACCAGTGTGGATGGTTTTGCAGGCGTTTGCATGGAGTGAGCTGGGCGACTATTACGGCGAAAAAACCGCGGCTTATCCCTCGTTTTCCGAATCGCGGTTTATGGCGTATGATGCCATCGTCCACGGTGCCAAAGGCATTCTATATTGGGGGTCGCATTATCTCAAATCAGAAGCATTCAGACAATCTCTTTATGCCTTAACCAGTGAGTTAGCGACTCTACAACCATTTTGGCAGGTCCCCGAATATTCCGATGCCAAGTTATTGAATGTTCAAATGCGAGCGAATCCAGATGATCGTGGTGTTAAGATGTCCGTTCGCAAGGTCGCCAATGATTGGCTCATTATTCTGGTCAACGAGGACAATAAACATTATCTAGGAATTGAAGTTTCTGGGTTGGATGAAATCGAGGGGATAACTTTGGAGCTACTTTACGGCACCGAAAAATATACCATCAGAAAAGGCGAGCTTGTTACACGAATCAAACCTTTCGAAGTTAAGTTATTTGCTACCAGCCGAAATTGGGAAACGTCTGCGCGTATGGGTAGAAATTTTGAATAAATTATCCAAAACCTGTAGAGAGTTCAGCACTGGCGCGGCCGTCGTATTCCTCAATAAGTAGGTGGGCCTCACCGACGACATCGGTGACGAAGATGCGATACTTGAATTCAGCATCAGCAAACAATTCCGTCTGCTGCGGATTTTTCTTCTCCGCTTCTGTCTTGCGGATGCGCATGACCACAAAGCGATAGGCTTTCCGCCAGGTTTTGGGCTTATAGAGGCAGCTATTGTACTGAATGTCCGGGTCATCTGGAAAGGAGTACCAACTGTCAGGATCAAAGGGCGGTACAGTCTTTTTGACGGAGATGATAAAGGAGTAATTTTCCTCTTCGCAGGTGGAGACGGCGTCTTGACTGTAAAACTCGGAATCGGCACGGATGATGACTTTTTCGGCGCTTTTCGGCAACAACGGTCTAAGAGATTTGAGGAAGTTACAGAGCTCCTCGCCGCTGATGGTTGCACCTTGACGTAATTTGCCGGTGAAGTATTCTTTGGTTTCGGCGATAAAGCTCAGCACCGGGCGCAAGCCTTTTTTGCCGCGATGCTTCGGGTTATAGCCTTTGCGGGCGCCTTCGATATCGCCATAAACGGTTTCCACCGTGGTATCGATGTCAACATGCACGGTTTTGAAGGCGTACCCGACCTGCCACCAGACTCGCTGGCGCAGCAGGGCCATCAGGTGGAGCAGGGAATCGGCTTGCGGGGTGCCACAGCTTCTAAGCCAGCGCCAAAAGGTGGAAATGGCCGGCAGTCGCTCAATGGCCAAGGCGCCCAATAGCATAGGGTCTTGGGCGATATAACTGAAATGGAATAAGCGTTGAAAGCCGACCACCAAAAGGAATATCAGGGCGTTGAGCATGAAGAAATGGCCGCGCTTTGGGTCACGTTGCGGTTTGACAAAGACGCTGTCAAAAAGGCTTTCAAACTGGAAGGCGGCCAACATTTTGACAACAAGCAAGAAGCCGCCAAAGGGAGTGAAAAGCTCGTCAATATATTCATGCGGGGTGGAGGATTTAATGGGAATGGTTTCGGCGCTACGCTTCGTATTGGCGCTGCTCGATTGGTTGCCTTTATGATCATCTACCATGCGGGTGGCCTTTAGAAATTGAGTCAAAAACAGTGAAGCCTATTTCAAGTTCCGTAGAATAAAATGT
>DYKH01000309.1 GCA_020722685.1 Caldithrix sp.
CGCCGTTTCTTGAAAAGCTTTGTTATGATCGGCACATTGGCCGCGATGATGAGGATTGCGGTGAGGATGAGTAGCAAGTAGTCGGAGAGCTTGATGGCTTGGCCGAGAAGAGCGTAAAGATAGAAGCGGGGCGTTCTGGACAGGATGACCGCCGCGATGTATTTCCACAACGGATAGCGCGCCAAGACCACTAAAAAGCGAAAGGGATAAAAGGGAATCGGGGTGAGGCCTGCGACCCACAGCGCGGTAAAAGGGGCTTTGTTGAACAGCGTCACCGTTTTGCTGACCCACTGATTGGTGAGCATCTTTTGGAACAGGCGCAAATCGGCGACATATTTGAAAACCGAGTAATTGAGAACCTCAGTCATGGCAGTTCCGGCGATGGCTACCAGGGCAATGGTCAGCGGCGGATAGAATTTGGCAAAATAGAACAGCACTGGCTCGTGGGGAACCGTAGCAATCAGGAATTCGGCGGGAAAACTGTAGAAGAAGAAGACCCACAGATTCTGGCTCTGTTGTGCAGAATCCGAGGAGAGCCACCAGGACAACAGCCCAATAATCAAGCCCAATTCGAAGCAGAAAGCGACCGTCTTGAAGAAAAACTGCGCCTTTAGCGAGACCTCCGGAAAAGGAGCTGCGCCGTTTTCTGCCGACACGGGTCGTTCGATCATGGATTCCACGCGCTTTAGTTGAACAAGGCTTGGATGTTATCTTTGAGAAGATACCAGGCCGATCTCTCCGAATTGGCGCGAATGCTGGTGTAGCAATACTCGCAGGTGTTGTCCTTCAAGAATTTCTCCTTGATCTCTTTTTGTGTATTGTACTTTTTCAGAATCAGTCCGCAGGGAGAAAGGGTGCCGTCGGGATTGACGACAAAAAATCTTTCTCCGGCGCGGCATCCGGGCAGCCGCTCATTCTCAAAAAAGTCGATCATCTTGGCGAAGACGTAATCGGAAGTGCGGATGGTATTGTGCTTCCGCTTGAATTCCAGCAGTTGCTTTTGCACTCCTTTGAATTCTTCCAATTCCCCGTCATCGAACAGGTAGCCCTTGTTATTGGTTCTCAGCCAAGTGTAAGTGCTAAAGTTGATTTTCACTCCCCATTCCCTTGCCATCTCTGCCATTTTATACAGATCGCGGAAATTGTCTTTCTGAATGACGCAGGCAAGCGTGATGGCTTTGTTGCTCTCCGACTGAATATCTTGCATCAGCTTACTGATGCGTTTGAAAAGTCCGGGAATCTTGCGGAACTCATCATGCCGCTCATCGGGATAGTCGAAGGAGAGCGAAAATTCGTCCACACCTGCCTGGCGCAAAGCGTAATACTTGTCCTTGTTGAGAAGAGCTCCGTTCGTGGTCAGGACAATGAATGGCGGGCGATTGGGGACGCGAATAGCTTGAATGATCTCCTCCAAATCCTTGCGCAAAAGCGGCTCACCGCCGGAAATCTGGGCAACCACCGGCTTGAGCTGCCGCGCAATTTCCCCAAATCTTGCCGGTGTGGCTCTTTCCTCCTTGGCTGGCCCGCCCAAATGGCAATGCTTGCAGTGGGCGTTGCAGCTATAGGTGATCTCGAAAGAGACGCAAAAAGGTCGTTTGGTGACGTAATTGGCGATTCCCCGCCTGGCCAGAGTGAGGGTTCGGAAACTCATAAGACAACCTGCTCTTTTTCTCTACGTATCATTGGTTTTTCGCTCATATGATTTCTGATGGTTAGCAAGTGGACTGAGAATAGCTTGACCCCGATCAATCCTGTGGCGAATAGGGCCGGAATGATGGGCAATTTCGGGAGGAATATCAACATCAGGACCACTACGGTAGAATTGCAGAATTTGCCCACGGGACTGTAGTTTAGCAAATAGACCGTCTTGTCTACTTTGTAAAAATAATTCGGCGAAATGATGTCATATTTTATGAATTGGTAGCTGAGGTAGAAATCCACAAAGGCATAGTCGATTATGTAAATAACGACGGGAATGTATATAACCTGGTTGAAATAGATAAAATTTACATAAAAGAACAGGGCTTCGACGCGGTCGGCGATTAAATCTATCTCGGCTCCCAAGAGGGTCTCTTGTTTAAGCGTCCTTGCACACAGCCCGTCCAAATAATCGCCAATCAAATGCACGGCCAAGCCGATAAAATTGTACATTTCGTTCGAGTTCAGGACTGCAAGGGTAAAGAAGAATAGCGAAAATGCCAATCGTAGCAGGGTCAATATGTTTGCTTCGCTGTAAAAGGACCGGGGAGATTGTGGTTTGAACAAGGTAGTAGATCCTCGATGGTTGCGATCACAAGTGCATGATGGTGTCCCCCGCACGTCATCGGCAAGAAAAGTTGGCAATGGGTGAATGTAAAAAATATAATTAAAATCGCAAGGCAAATTTCTCTGCCTTAAGAATATCCGAATTTTTTGCAGATTCTATATCGTTTGTGCCGTAGGAGGGCTTTCCAAAGCCCGATAAGTTTTTGCGCCAGAATCGGCATTGGGAGACGCCTCCAACGCTGGTCATCTCAATTCTTTATCCTGCCAATCTTTTCTATGGGGATTCTCTTAAATCCTAATTTGTATGCCGGTGAATCGTCGCGGAGTTGAAAATTGTTTTTCTCCACGGAAATGAAACCCGGATCACCTTCCGACCAATTATCCTGGATTTGGATGACTTTGTCGTTCAGATTGTCATGCAATTGCAGCCAATCACCGCCATGGAAAATATTGCGCACAATCTGATTGCCTTTGGGCATGGCTGGGTCGTCATTCATCAAGGTGACCAATTCCGGATAGCGGATGCTGAAGGGCGGCTGCAGGTAATTCATCGCATGCAGGCCCTTGATGAGGGTGCTGTCGCGACCATCGAACCAGAAACTTGCCCAACCTTTTCCGCGGGCATCCACATGAACAGCAGGGGTGCAATCCACAAAGACGTTGTTTTCGATGATGGTGTCCCGTCCGCCGCCCAGCAGCACGGCGCGCCCGGCTTTGTAACAGACGTTGCCGTAGGCTACATTGCCGCTGGTGCAGTCATCGAAGTAGATGGCCATGACGTCGGTAAATCCGGATTGATTCTCCACTCCGCGCAAATGGTGAAAATAGTTGTAGCGGACCATGTTGCCGCGCTGCGTGTAATCCCGGCCCATGTAGAATGCCCCCGCGTCGCCGGTCTCCATACAGACCTGGCGGATTTCATTATACTCGATGAGGTGTTCGTTCCCACCCAGAATGATGGCGCTGTGCGGTGCGTCTTCGATCAGACAATGGGCGATGCGATTGCCGACGCCGGAAATGAGCACCCCGGGACGGTAGGTGCGTGACCAACGACTGAAGCGATAAAGATGGCAATCGTGCACATAGTTATCTCCGGGCGTGAGGGATTTGCGCTCCCCGCCATTCAAGACAATGGCGCCGTCACCGGTTTCAGAAATTCTACATCTTTCGATTCTATGTTTTGTCCCATGCTGAACATTGATGCCGATCGTGCCGATGTTTCTGACCTCACAATTGTAGATGCGATTGCCGGTTCCGCCGGTCATCTCGATGCCGGGGCCGCGCGTATATTCGAAGGTCAAATCCTGCAGCGAGACATAGGAGGCGTCCTGAAGTGAAATAAGCGGCTCCTCCAGTGTGGAGACGTAAGTTTTGCCTGCAAGTGATGGCGGCCAAAAGTACAAAATGCCCGTCTTACGATTCAGATACCATTCGCCCGGTTCATCCAATTCTTCTAACAGATTGAGTGCGTAGTAACGCTTTCCTGGCGTGTAGCCGTAGACTCCATGCGGCGGAAAAGTTGCGATTTCTTTTTTTGTGGTATCGATGTTTTTCACTTTTTCATACGTGTCGGCCCAATCGTAGGTCCAGTAGCCGTGAATCCAAACATCCTCTGCGGCGAGCCAGCGGCTTGGCCGATCCCCGGAATAGGTGAATCGCCCGCTGTCCTTGCCGGCAAGTACCGCTGCGATTTGCGTCCAATCGCCGTTCGGCCAGCGCGCCAGGGTCATGGGCTGGTCATTGAAAAACAGTTCCAAGCCAGCCGGCTGAATGGGACGCCCAAAGCCACGAGGTGTGAGCTTGCCGTAATCCGTGATGTCGAGCTGTTTGAGGTCGATTTGCTGCACTTTGCCATGAGCGGCTTTGTCGATTCGGGCAAGGATTTTGGGATCGACGACAGGCTTTAAACCGGTGATTGCCACACCGCCAATCAAGCGCACATTTTCCTTCTTGTAAGCACGATAGGTAACGGGACTCGCCTCGGTGCCACTGTCCTCTGCGCCAAGAGCGAAGGACTTTATTAGCGGATAAACACCTTCCCGCAGCCAAACAGTGCAGGCTGTAACAGACGATGGCCTGTTTTTCTTAAAGTCGCGAATGGCGTCCCTCGCTCGTTCCAAAGTGGCGAAAGGCTTGTCTTTGGTGCCCGGATTGGCATCGTTGCCTGTAAGGGAGACGAAGAACTCGATTTGATCGTTGCCGGAAATAGCGATGCTCTGAACAACAAAAACTCCTAAAATGAGCGCGATCATAATGGACCATCTCATGGATTTTCTCCTGAATAGGAAATTTCGTAAGAATTTAGCCGTCTGAACCAAAGCCTGTCATTCCGACCGCAGGGAGG
>DYKH01000310.1:0-2304 GCA_020722685.1 Caldithrix sp.
CGCTATACAGATTTCTCGCTCCGCTCGAAATGACAACGGACCTGAACTGTTACGCACATACCATTCTCCACGAATTCCACTCATGCCAAAGGAGGCAAGCAAAATGTCTAACCGCAAAGGAAGCAAGCTCGCTTATGTCACCCGAATTGTTTTCATCGTTTTATTGCTCGTCAATTACTCCACCATTGTTATAGCCCAAGCCAAGCAACAGAAACCCCTCTACCTCGATCCCAGCCAACCCATCGAAAAGCGCGTCAGCGACTTGATCAGTCGCATGAGCTTGACAGAGAAAATTTCCCAGATGATGGACAAATCCACGGCCATCGACAGGCTGGGGATTCCGGCTTATAATTGGGGCAACGAGTGCGTGCACGGCGTTTCTGCCAACGTCGGCGTGGCCACGGTTTTCCCACAGGGCATTGCCATGGCCGCCACCTGGGATACGGATTTGCTCTTCAAGGTCAGCACCTGCATTTCTGATGAAGCCCGCGCCCGTTTTCATGCCGGCTTGCCGGACGTGGGACTCACCTTTTGGAGCCCGGTGGTTAACATGGCGCGCGATCCCCGTTGGGGTCGGACGCAAGAAGGCTACGGCGAGGATCCTTATCTGGTCTCGCGCTTGGGCGTGGCTTTTGTGAAAGGCTTGCAGGGAAACGATCCCAAATACCTCAAGGCGGTCTCGACCCCCAAGCACTATGCGGCTAACAATGAAGAATGGTGCCGGCACACCGGTTCTGCCGAAATTGATGAGCAAATGCTGCGCGAGTACTATCTGCCTCCTTACAAAGCTCTCATCCAGGAAGGCGGGGCGTTGTCGGTCATGTCCGCTTATAACCGGCTGAACGGCGTCCCCTGCTGCTGCAACAAAGAGTTGCTTACCGACATTCTGCGCGGCGAGTGGGGCTTTACCGGTTACGTAGTTTCAGACTGCAACGGCTTGCAGGACATCTATCAAGGCCATCACTTTGCCGCCACGCCCAAGGAAGCGGTGGCCATGTCCATCAACGCCGGCTTGGACTTGGAATGCGGCAGCCTGTACGCAACCTATATGCCGGAAGCCATCCAGGACGGGTTGGTGAGCATGGAAACTCTCGATCGCGCCCTGGCGCGGCTGCTGACCATCAAGTTCCGCTTGGGATTGTTCGATCCGCCGGAGATGGTGCCGTACAGCAAGATTCCCATGAAAGTGGTGGACAGCAAGGAACACCGGGAATTGGCCAGACAGACGTCGCGGGAGTCTATTGTGCTGCTGAAAAACGCAGAGAATTTTCTCCCGCTGGACAAAAAGCAGATCAAAACCGTGGCGGTGATCGGCCCCAACGCCAACGTCGTTCAGCTTGGCGATTACACCGGTAAATATTCGCATGCGGTCACCCCGTTGGAAGGCATCCAAAACAAAATGGGCAAAGACAAAGTGGTATACGAGAAAGGCTGTGACATCAACGTCATTCTGCCGACCCTGCCCACCGAGTGCTTTGTTCCCCCCGGCGCTGCTGCCGGCCAGCATGGCCTCAAGGGCGAATACTTTAACAATCACACTTTAACGGGCAAGCCGGTCATGGTGCGCATCGACCCGAAAATTGATTTTGATTGGGGACTTGGCTCGCCGGCGGAGGGCATCCATGCCGACACTTTTGCGGTGCGCTGGACCGGCAAACTCATCGCGCCGTCCTCCAAGCCTTTTTACATTGGCGGAAATTTTGACGACGAGGCGCGTCTCTATCTGGACGGCAAGCTGGTGTTTAGTCGGATGAATACGCGCAACCGAGCTTCGGCCATCAAGCTGGTCCATCTGGAAGCCGGGCGGGCTTACGACATCCGTTTAGAGTTTTTGGAGCATTGGTACAAATCCGCCATGCGTTTGGGCGGGATGGAAGCCAATCCGGAGCAATTCCGCGCCGCGACGGACGTGGCCAAGAAGGCAGACGTGGTCATCATGGTCTTGGGCACGGATCTCGATGTTGAGGACGAGGGCGTAGATCGCTCGGATTTGAATTTGCCGGGCGTGCAAGAAGAATTGGTAAAAGAAGTCATGAAAGCGAATCCCAAAACCGTGGGTGTGTTGGTGAATGGCAGCGCTCTGTCCATTAACTGGATGAATGAGAACGTCCCCGCCATCATCGAAGCCTGGTTCTTTGGCGAGGAGGGTGGCAACGCCATCGCCGACGTGCTGTTCGGAGATTTCAATCCCGGCGGCAAATTGCCCCTCACATTTTACAAGTCTGTCGATCAATTGCCGCCTATGAACGATTACGACATTCGCAAGGGCCGCACCTATTTGGCGGAAATTCGCAAGGGCGGCAG
>DYKH01000310.1:2404-4603 GCA_020722685.1 Caldithrix sp.
CAGCGCGTCACCCTCAAGCCGAGCGAAAGCAAGGCTGTCACGCTCACGGTTCCCGCAAGCAACCTGTCTTTCTGGGACGTGCAGAAAAAGGCATTTGTCACCGAGCCGGGCCTGTTCGAGGTGATGGTCGGCAGCTCGTCTGAGGATATTAGGCTGAGAGACAGTTTTAGCGTCGAATAGGAATCGTCCTAAGCTTCCCGGAAGCTCGGAGCTTCCGGGAGGCTGCAAGAAAGTGTGAAGTGAAAGTCGCTGTCTTCAAATCTCAATCCAAGTAAAAGGCTGTGCGCGAACACAATAATGGTAGGACAAGCTGGCACCTTGTCCTACTATCGGTTAAGCAATAATTTGTACAATTCGTGGGCGGAAGCTTAGAAGGATTTTTCAACAGAGGAAATTAGATCCTCATTTTGGATTGCGCGAGGTCCAAACAACATATGAAATACCGAATGTACGTTGACGAGTGTGGGAATCCGGATTTGGAAAGCTCAGATAATCCGATCCATCGTTTCTTAAGTCTCACAGGAGTAATAATTGAATTAGAGTATGTCGGCAGCACTCTGTTCGGCCAGATGGAATCTCTAAAATCCAAGTATTTTGCATCCCATCCGGATGATCCAATAATTCTTCATAGAAAGGAAATAGTCAATGCGAAATATCCTTTTGAAGCGCTTAAAGATGACAAAACCCGACAACAGTTTGACGCTGAGCTTTTAGATCTTCTCAAGATTTGGGAGTATGCAGTCGTGACTGTCTGTCTTGACAAACAAGCTCATAAAGAAACCTACAGAGTCTGGAGATATGAACCGTACCACTATTGCCTTGCATTGCTTATAGAACGATACGTAATCTTTTTGGAGCAACGTCAAGCTGAAGGAGATGTTTTAGCTGAATCGCGAGGAGGAAAGGAGGACCGTAGGCTGAAGGATTCATTCAGCAGGCTTTGGAAAAGTGGAACAGAGTATGTGAGCCCTGAGCGCATCCAGAACGTATTGACAAGCAAGCAACTCAAGGTCAAGCCAAAGGCGAACAACATATCAGGCTTACAGATCGCAGATATTATTGCTCATCCAAGTCGAACCGAAATTCTGTTGGAAAATGGTAAAAGAAACGTAGAGCTTGCGCCCTTTGCTAAGCAAGTAGTAGCTATTCTTCAGGGAAAATATTATCAGCACGAAGGCAGGATATTCGGGAAAAAGTTCCTTTAACAAAAAAGTCCCGCTTACGCGGGACCCGATGGTTTTCGCCATCCACCTCCAGCAATCTGGATTGATACAATAATAACCAATTTTTGCGACAATGTCAAAATAAATTTTCGCCAGTTTTGAACGCTTGAGAAACTTTATGATGGAGGATAATACTCATGATATGCGGTAAATTCGTTCGGCTTTCTATAGCGATTATTGCATGCAGCCTACCATGCCTTCCCGGAGAAAATAATATGCAAGTAGATGCAACGGTCAATCCTAAACTTTCGCCCAAAATCATCACCGTCGGCGATAACACCGCGGACGTTCACGGCTTCACTTCCGCCGCCATTCAAACGGCCATCGATGCCCTGCGCATACACGGCGGTGGCACCGTCAAGCTCTCACCCGGCACGTTTGCCGTGATGGCTCCCGTGCGACTTTACAACAATATGACCTTGCTGGGATCCGGCGCCGAAACCATCCTGCGCAAAACCGACGGCGTGCGCACCAGTTTTATCGACGATGCCGATTATGGTGAGCTCAAGCTGACAGTGGCCGATGCGTCCGGCTTTGTTCCGGGAATGGGCGTGCAAATCTATGATTCAACCATCGACGGAGACTGCTGGGGCGTCACCACCACCTTGGTCACCGCAGTCGAAGGCAACACCATTTACATTCAAGATTATCTGTTGCGGGATTACGACTCAGATAAGGAGGGGATCATCGAGAACGCTTGCTCCATCATTGCGGCGGTGCAAGCGGAGAACGTGCGCATCGCCGAGCTCACCATCGACGGCAACAAAGCGGCAAACGCTACGGTCAACGGCTGCGTCGGCGGAGCGGTGTATTTGCACAAGACCAAGAACGCCTTGGTTGAAAACGTGATCGTCAGGAATTGGAACGGGGACGGCATTAGTTGGCAGATCACCGAGGATGTTACGGTGCGCAACTGCGAGGTGTACGGCTGCACGAACACCGGTTTGCATCCCGGCACCGGCTCACCCAACACGGT
>DYKH01000311.1 GCA_020722685.1 Caldithrix sp.
TGGTGAAAATTTAACAAAGTTCTGTTTACTTCTCATTCAAAGATACGAGCGTAATCCATGTATCTGAGGAATTTTGCGCTGTCACCCATGAAGAAGAGACGAGTCTCCTCTTTAGGGACATCAATGGTGAAAGACTTAACATTTTTGAAAAGCACCTTGCCTTCGTAGACATCCACGACATCGCAACGGCGCTTCATCCGGATGGTCTTCTTTCCGCTGCTGGTAGTATGTGTCATCAGGAAGTTCTCATTTGCATCCATGGGATCGAAGGAATCGCTATACAAGTGCACACCGGAGCTTGCGGCGATACTCCGCAGAAGGTCAGCGGGAAGTTTATGCGAGCCGCAGAAAATACTACGTGAATTACCGACCTTCTTGACAGCGAATGATACTTTTCCACTTTGATGATAAACACCCAGTTCCTCTGCATCCTCATCATCCACATAGAAGAGAGGTGCAATACCGTAGTCAGCGCCAAATGATGTTGATTTCAACCCTGTAGCAGTGATGCTATTCATACAGTTGGTAATATCCGTGCGAGGTGTGGTTTTCTCGCGAATCATACCGAAGCGTATACCGGTCAACCTCTCCATATTCCTCACATCTGCCGTAGATCCATGAATAAAACCGGGTGCGTAACACCAAAGGACTGTCGTGTTCCGATTCTGTATCTGTTTCTGAACAGCTTTGAGCGTAGCGTCGTCATACTGGAAACAACTTAGCATAATGTAAAGCTTATAATCCAATGGCCGTTTTTTCAGGTCGCTATACAGGATATAATCCACCGGCGCACCGATTCGCGCGATGCGGTCCTGCTGATAACTAATCAGGTCGCCCATAAGGGTATTGACCTTGCGGTCTATGTATTGCACCTTCCCGTTCCAGAGTATGATGCGGTCGACCTCCCCAGAAGGCCGTAGTGTCTTGTCCATCGTAAGGTATTTGACGGAGTCTTCGTCAACTACTACGGCAATCTCTGCCTTGCGCGCGACGTTTCGCAACCATGCGTATTCTCCTGCACGTTTAACAACGCGGATATCCCTGGCGGTCTCTGCATCCGCAATCTCTCGTCCTGACACGAGCGGCATAATGCACTGCGGGCACTCCCTGCATAGCACTTTCCCGTAGTTCCGGCGGAGAATCGCTCGCGTCTGGTCCGGGTTGACCGCAGGTGAATATTCACATACACCTGACCTGTGCGTCCGCGTGTCATCATCTGGCCACACCAGTTTACCGGCGTTTTGAATAGATTTAAAGGCCCACATCCAAGCCACATCTTGGTCAATTCTGCGCACAGCGTAACTCGGCGGAGCCGAGAAGAAGTCCATATCTATTGAGTCCAATGCCTTGCGTACTGAGTTATGTCCGGACATCTGAAGCGCCCATGCCATATTCGTGTACACCTTGGAATATCCGAAATAGGCGCCGACGATTTTCTTACCGTTCACTGCCTTCTTGACTGCGCCGAGACAGTGGAGCATGGCTTCAACGACGCTATCCGAGTAGTATTGGATGAAGTCAATTGAAAGCTGTGCGGTGGCAGGATCGCGAAATACGCCCAATTCTCCTTTCAATCGCTCAGCCAGTGGTGGAACCTCGGCCTGTGCGTATTCACTGCTACGGTCAGGATACTTGTGCTGGAGAAACTTTCTGAAGCCATCCTGTGCAGGTTTGCTGTAGTCCATGAGTCGGTTCGTCCCGGCACAACCATGACAGCCCCATCCCTGCCACTCCGAAGTGACGCCGCCTCCCACCCAGTAGCCCAAGATGCGGCTACCGTAAGGGGCAGATTCCACATGTTTTACGAACGCGGTTAATGCGTCCGCAGCCTCCTGCCGCCACTTATCCGAACTGAAAGAAGGCGTGCTGATGCCGCACCAAGACGGCCACACATTGCCGTCGTTGAAAAGTGCTGTCTCCTTAAAGTTTTGTTTCTGCCACCATGGTCGCGGGGCCGACCACACGATTGGGAGAATCAACACGTCGGGATTCTGGTCAAGAGCTTCGATGATAGCGGCATCCACGGATGCAAAATCGTAATCGCCCGGACCCTTCCACCATGGTACCTTCGGGCTGGGCCACTGCTCTATCTTTATAGCGTAGACGTTACAGCCTGCCTGTTTGAAGTCTTCTTTCATGTCGGGGTTCCCCGGTACCCCTTTGCCAATTACTGGATAAAACTGCTTGCCGTTCACGAACAGCCGCGGCACGCCGTTGACGACCTTGACGTGACTTTCCAGTGTACGCATAGGCAGGTTATTTTCATAGTGGAAAGTAACAGCGCGGTAAGGTGAGTCACTGAGCTCCCGTCCGTAGATTGCGAATTCCATACGGATGTCCATTGAGGCGTACCATTTGGAAATTGGCAATAGGATACCTGATATCACAACGGTGTCCCGACCCTCAGGCTTGCAGTTCGCTTCAGTCAGGACGAATTCCCGGTGCAGAAATGGTGACTTACCTGTCTTCACATTGAACAAGGATACGGACAAGACTTCACCGGGCACTACCGGTTTTTCCGAACGGATTCGCAATGTGACCTCCTGCGGTTCGCCCGCTTGAAGCATCTTTCGGAATTTACAGGAAACACATTCCGTCGGAACCTGCCAGGTCTTGTCGTAATACGGGATTTCTACCGACCATGGCGGGTTCGGTGGACCAGGTTGCAACGTGGGTTTTAACCATGCAGTGTCATTGAAGGTCATCTGCGTCCAACCCTCCGGAGATTCGGAGCTACAGCGCCATTGTTCATCGGACACAACCCTCACGCTGGAATGGTTCTTCCGATTCAGAACGAGGTCGAAAAGTAGACCCATGGGTCCACCGGCATTGATTGCTTCAATGGCAAAAATGTTTGCCTCGCCTTTTCTCATTTTGGCAGTGATATCTATAAGCAGAGGAGTCATCCACGAATTGACCTCCATGTTTTCAGCGATTTTCTCGCCATTCAGATAGAGCCGGTAGTAGTCATCCACCGAAATTTGCAACCACGCGCTTGTCATGTCAGCAGGAACATCAACGGTTCGCCGGAAGAACGAACGGGTCTTTCCTGAAGGGCATGCCAGCATGTATCCTTTCCAATAGGGACGAAGGATATGCTTCCGTAAGTTGACGATGGGTTCAATGGTGCTCTTGACCGCCGACTCCTTGATTTCCACGGGAGCGTCATGGGGCGCCTGATTCCCTTCCACGACGAGAAGCGTGTCAATCAAGGGCGAGAGGAATTTACCCATTGTGAAGGTCACCGCTCCGCCAGTTGTTCTGCCTACGCGTACCCATATATAGTCCCCCGAATTTTTCAATGTGGGTGTGACTCGTTCTCCGCCGCGCAATGTCAGTTGTTTGAGTAGATTCTCTGTATATGCCACATCAATAATTCTCGCCCATATGTAGTAATTTCCTTTGGGCAGAAGGACCGTGCGCTCAGACTGGCCCGTGTCACTCGGCTTGAAAGATTGCAGGGGAATAAGATAGGTCCGTGGAGAGTCTATAATCACCTGGTCCGTTGACGTGACGTGCAGCCGCAGGCTTGGACTTGCCCATATGAATTCGATTTCAATCCTGCCAGGTGCCTGATCTACCATATCCAGACGCAAAGCCGTAATAGGGCCGCCAGAGAGCCAGTCTTCGTAGTCAGTAATTCTCTTATGCACGTCTATCTCAAGGTCATGCCAGTTCCCATCGAGCGTTAGCGGGGGGATCTTCAAGTGATTACGCTCGACCCACTTATGGCGGGCATTTTGATAGAAAATCTGGCCTGAGGTCGCAGAATCCGCGAAGCCCGAGGCTCGGTAGCGAATAACAAAAGTATTAACCCGGGACGGGTCTATCCACAAACGGTCCTTCACGAGGTGTGAGTCTTTACCCGTAATTTCCAGACTGAGGAGACCGTTTACATTGGAAGGACGAAGGTTATGCGGGTCCTTCCATCCCTGCATATCTTTTCTACCGGGTGCCCACAGGACCTTACCCGTATGGATTTCATCAGACTTGAAGGTGATTCTCATAGATTCTATCTCCACAGTTCCAGGTGCCTCATTAACAATGTCCAGGCGGAGCCAATTCACCGGTCCGCCGGCAATCCAGTCATTATAGATCTTCGGACTGCACTCGTCGAACACCAAACGTAAAGTGTGCCACTCTCCATCAAGCACGAGTGACGGCAAAGAGAAATAATAGTGCCCGTCAATTCCGTGTTTCTCATTCACATAGAACAGTTCACCCCCGGTCTTCTGCACAGTGAAGTTGCGAGCCCGATACCGAATCTCTATTGCCTCAGCATTCCTGGTGTCCAATTGGAGACCGGGCCGCGTGAGCCACGAATCCTTTCCGTTGATATTCAGAATGAGGATCCCATTGCGGTTCTCTGCCTGCAATCTCACTGCACCCTCCCAGCCCTGCAATCCTGTTGCCCCAGAATCCCAAAGTATCAAGTCTGCTGGTTGGCCGGACTCCTTGGAAAAGGCAGGTGTGATGCCAACTGTAAAGAGAATCACTAACAGAACCAACACAAAACCTCGCCGAGTAGAATTCATACTTATCCCTCCTTT
>DYKH01000312.1 GCA_020722685.1 Caldithrix sp.
GGATCACCCTGGGTTAGCGGTCCGCTTTCCACCACGGGATTGATGTATTTCCACACGATTTCTTTGGTTGCGGTGACTTCAAAGAAAGTGCCATGTGGCCCATCGCAAATCAGCGTGTTGCCGTTCGGCAGCCGCTGCGCGCCGGATATATACGATGCATAAAAATCCGTTGGAGGCGAGGCCACATAACTCCACGTCGCCGCACTCGGGCCAAACGCCGCGCCGGGGGCGCGTGCATAGTTTCCGCTGGCATCGACCGGCGGAACGATTTCCTCCACGGAAGAATATCGGCGCGAGGTGCCGTTGTTGAAGATCAAAATATTCCCCGCGCCCGGCAAGCCCGGAGCGATCCACTGCGCGTCGTGTTGGCCGGAAAGTTTTTGATTGCCGGCCGCGCCCATTTTGTACGCGCGCGGATTGCCCCAACGATACAGCAAATCGCCGCCTTTGCCGTATTTGCCGCCGCTGTGGCTCGCAGTCTCCGCCGTCGTCGTGCTGTGATCGATGATCCAAATTTCGTTAAAATTGTTGTGTACGCTGATCATAATTTGATCGAGCTGCGGATTGTAATCCACCGCGTTGACGTGCTGCCAATCCGGTTGATTGTTGCTCGAAAAATTCAGATCGATCAACTCGGGATGGTCGGCGACGACGCCGTAATTGGGCTTGCTCGAGTCGAAATCTTGAAAAACATGATCCCACGTGTGCCATTCCCAAACGATCTCGCCGCCGGTTACGCCCTGCGGCTTGACTTCGATAATCTTGTCCGGCCACAAACCGCGCGGCGTAATTAACGCAGGGTTTCTTCCCGCGCCAATGGCTTCGCTGGAGGTTTTCAATTCCCACGCGATCAACAACACATTGCCATTGGGCAAAGGCTCGATGTCGTGATGCTGGAGATATTGATTACTCGAATACTCGAAATCCCATAGCAGCGCGCCGTCCCAATCAAACTCTTGCACGCGCCCGCCCTTTCCGCCACTGGTAAAAGTGTGATTGTCGACGTCCCCGGTGCGTAAAAGATGGCCGTTCTCCAACAGATAAACCGAGTTGCCCGGTTTAAAATTGCTCTGCCACGAATGCACGAGCCTGCCTTCAATGTCAATGAGATAGGTCGTGGTGGAGAGCAACGGGGCAAACAGCGTGTAGCCAGTGAAAGTTTTTGACGTGTTGTGGTGCAGCAGCCCCACGGTTCGTTGCTGGGCGGCCAATGGCAAAGCCACAAGTAGAAGAAAAAACCTTATCACCATTTTAATAAAAACAGTTAATTGCATCTGAACCAACATAATGCTTGATCCCTTTCAAAGCTCGGTTAAAGTTTTTAGGGCCGCAATTTAGCGCCAAGATAGATAATGTTACCAGTTTCCACGTAACAATCGAAAAGACGAGCGCAAGCGTCAGTGCGCCAAAGAACGACGGAAAAAATTACTTTTCATTCTTGCTCGCCGAAAATTGTTTTCGCTTCGCGGTCATTTTTACTTCCATGGTCGCATGTATCTTTGTGAAAAATCGAATACATGAATGCAACTCGCATGCCAAAGTGCAAACACGGTCGATGAGCCTGTTTTTAAGCTTCATTTCACGCTGTCTATCATTGACACTGGCCTTAATGGTACAATGCGTTTATGCACATTGTCCTTAATGGTACACTTCATCTGTACACGATGACCTTCGTTGCACGCTAGAAAACGCTCCGAACTATCCGTAGCATGGCCATGGAAAATCGAGGGATGGCTTGAAATGTAATGCAGGCCTCCTCTCTGCCAGAGCAGACAGAAAGTTCAATGTCACTAATTTTTAAAAAAGTCATGACAGAAAAATAATTAGGTTTTTTTGCGCTACGTGAGCATTTTTTGATAATGCCCAATCTCCATGTTTCTGTCCTTCATTTTTCTCTCTTTGCTTTTAAATAGTCTTGCACATAATTGTTTTGCCTTTTCAAAAAGTTAAAATCTTTGGACTGAAAGTCCGCCCTACGATTCTATTTCACCAACACCGCCTTGCGCATGTACGAAAATTTTCCCGCGGTAACTTTATAAAAATAAATCCCGGCAACCAATTCGTACGGCGCAAAAGTCACGGTATGATTGCCTGCTTCGAGAGTGCCATCCACCAGCGTTGCGACTTCTCTCCCAAGCACATCAAAGACTTTCAAGGTCACGTGGCTGTTCACGGGCAACTGAAAACTGATAACTGTACTCGGATTGAACGGATTGGGATAGTTCTGATAAAGAATAAACTTACCTGGCAATACTGCACGTTCGTTGTTGGTTTCAACAGAGGTAATGTTGCCATCATTAAATCGCAAAATACGCGAGGAAAATTTAAATTCGCCTACCCACAGAAAATTACCATGCGCTGCCAGAGAAGCCGGGCTGAACAGTCCATTCTTAGTATTTCCTGGCTCTCTACTCCAAAGGGAAGGCTGCCCGAGCACAACAACTTTACTGGTATCGCCGGCGTCCTCAATATTTTTCCATAGAAGAACTGAATTATTGCCTGTATTGGCTATAGCAAAGCTTCCATTAAAGGCTATCGCACTGTGAGGCAAGTTCAAGGGCAAGAGTGGCGGAGGACCTCCTGCAATGGTTTTATAAGGTTGCGGTTCGACCCCTTGAGCAATGTCTGCTACACGGTATATCAGGACTTTCGACTGCGCCTGTGGAATTGTAAACGAAAGATAAGTACCATCACTATGCAAACGTCCAAAAGGACTACCAATTGTCTTAGGGATAAAAGCAAAAGGCGCTTCATTACCGGTTACCGGCAAATCCTGCCAGATTGCAATGCCCCCGGTTTCATCTGCCAGATAGAAAAACCGGTCGTCCAGGGCTACCCCGGTTAAGCGCCCCAGCGAAAACCATCCAATATGATTTGTCAGCACCTAGGATGGCGGTTCACCATGCAGCGGCAAGCTATTCCATACCGCGATCTTATTCTGTCCAGCCAGGACAAGCCGGCCATTATGTAAAGCAATATCCCACGGCGCAATATCCACAATATTCGGATTCCAGAGCGGAATACGGACATCGGGAGCCTGGCCGCTCTGGGGCGAGACGGTCTTCCATATCCACAGTTTCCTGTCAAAGTCAGAAGCGGCAATCAGCACATTTCCGTCGGTAGCAAGCACAGGATTTTGAATATAATTAATGGAATCCAGGGTATTGACACCTATCGATGGACTGCCCAATGCAAAGTCCGGGAGCTGACCCTCCCCGGTAGGCACGCCGTTATAAACTTGCACATTATTGCCATTGTAATTGTTCACATAAAGACGTTCCCCGGCCCATACCACCCCGGGACCATCGCCATTGCTGTAATAAGGATTTCTGACAAGCACATCAGCCGGCCGAGATGCCGTAGGAAAATTATTCCATATATACACGCCCGGTAGGCCCCCTGCAATTAATTTTCCATCCGGCATCTTGATTCCTTTGATCCAACCGTCCGTTGCCGACAAAAAGAAATCATATGGCTGATCTGCTTGGGTGGGGAAAGAATTCCAGAAGAACGTCCCTGCTCGATTACCACCTACCCGGGCATTGTGGTCTCCCACAAAGAAATAGGTGGCACCGTCGGTCGAAATGTGACGAAGCGTGCCAAACTCAGGTAAACTGATGGAATAATCCGGAGGTTGGTCATCAATAGTGGGTAGCGTATTCCAGAACAGCAATGTACCCCCATGTGTGGCAGAAGCAACCAGCTTCATACCATCCGTCCACACACCCCAGGGCCATGGATCCGGGCAGTTTACAAATTTGCTCAAATGGAGGCTTATATCTGCCGGTTGCCCGTTACTGGTGGGGAATTGCCTCCAGATTAAAATGCGATCATTCTCCGTGTCCGCAATGGTAACAACGCCATTGGCCCCTACACTGACATCACCGGGAAAGTTGAGTTCGCCCTTCGAGCCCTTCGAAGTGCCCGGATAATTGGTGATAAAGTTCTGTTGTCCAAGCACAAGGTCGGGCGGATCATCCCACCGAATTGGCAAATTATTCCATATAAGCACGCGATTGTTAAAGCGGTCGCACAGAAGAAAGCGTGTCCCATCACTGGCAATACTGCTAGGATGATTAAACATCAGCGCTCCCCCGGTGTTATTAAAGTCAACACCAGAAAGCATAAGGTCAGCTTGTTGGTAGGTTTGAAACCAGGATTGTGCACTGACCAGGTTCGGAATGAGCACGAGAAAAACAGCCCACATCTTCATGGTTAGCCTCCTTACGTTTTACTTTGAGAAAACTAATTTTCTCGTTTCCATGTATCTTCCAGCTTTCATCAAGCACAAATAAATGCCGGCCGATAGATCTTCCGGCTCGAATATAACTGAATAGTGCCCCGCTGGCCGTTCTTCATCCACCAGCCTCGCCACTTCGCGGCCATTCACATCAAACACTTTCAGCGTCACGTGCTCACGTTGCGGAAGCGAAAAGCGAATTGTGGTCGTTGGATTAAACGGGTTGGGATAATTTTGAAACAGCGTGAACGCTTCTGGGGGCGAATTGAGATCATCGCTCACACCCACGCTGCTAT
>DYKH01000071.1:0-3719 GCA_020722685.1 Caldithrix sp.
TGGTCTCTTTTCCGCCAAGAAGCCGATAACCTGTCATTCCTGACAGATTGGTGACCGGCACCTTTGGCAGATGCAGGGTTTCTTCCGCTTTCACGACCAGCTCACCTTCACATCCCACGGGCAAAGCGATGCTCACCTCGCGTTTCCCGAGTTTCCCTTTGGCCTGAAAAACAATCGGTCCTCGGACAGTGTAGGCGGTCAGCTCGAGCTTCTCCAAGTCCCCCAACTGTGGACGAACGCTGCACCGCTTGAATCCGGGCGTGAGGGGCTGGATGCCGGCAATGCTCATGAACAAGACGTAAAGGGGTACCACGGCGCAGTGGCTCCACTGCGAACCGGAGTCGGGTGCAGCTTCCCATGACTCTTGTAGGGTATTGTTCAGTAGAACGGAGCTCATAGTAGCCCAACGCTGACGAAAGTCTCGCAGCACGACGTCGATCCGCCCACCTTTGGCCAAAGCCCAGAGGCGCCAGCCGGCGTTAGCAGGATAGGATAGGCCCATCTCCGGCGGGCAGTCCGCCAGAACCTTCAGGGCCGGCTCGATTTGTCCGTCAGGACATTGATCGAATAGAACTGCAGTGGCTAAAGAACGATCACAAAGCCGGAGCTCTTTCTCCTCGGCAAGCCAAGGCAGATTATTGACGAACAGTCCGCGCTCCGGACTCCAATAACTCCTGATGGTCGTCGCCAACAAGGAACGTGCAAAATCGAGTGCTTCTTTCTCAGTGGCCGCGTCGTCGAGGGCGCGCGCCATTACGGCCAATGCATTTTTGAGCATAGCGGCAACGTACAGATTGAATGCGCACTGTTTATGCCTTTGCTGTCGGTACGCGTCGTGATCGATCCAAACCGAGGGAATGCCGATATTTTCTACCGGCAGCAATCCATTGGCTGTTTGGATGCTTTTCAAATAGTGAAGAAATCGCACCAAGCGCGGATACGGCTCGCGCAAGCCGTCCAAATCCCCAGTGTAAGAGTAATAGTAAAAACAGTCAAAGTTCAGCCCCACGCCGTGATCGAGGATGGGGCCCCAGCCGGTGAGCTGCATCTGCCGTTCGAACAAGCGGGCCAACCGGTCATAAGCCGGCCAGCAGTCGAGAAAATAGCCGTCCAGAGTCATGCCCTGGCTAAACGTGGTGATGAAGCGGCGGGGCAGGCGCGTTTCGCCAAAGGCCGAATAGATTGCATGCAATTGGTGCCCACCATCGCCGCTGTATTGCTGGCGTTCGCGCGCCATGCCGTCCACGGCGGTTTCTTGGGCGGAGTTGTGCAGTGTGTTAATGCAGGCACCGAAAAGCCGCTGCAATTTGGGCTCGGAGCAAGAAACCTTCGGCTCATTCGGCCAAGGGAAAATGCGCCGTCGCACGCCAACGCTGCTGACTGTGACGACCCCTTGAGTGTTGTGAATGTGCAACTGCAGCCAACGCAAGCTCTCGAAATCGAACGTCTCAAAGTGATTGACTCCCTGCCGGCAAATGAACCGTGACCAGGAGTGAAAGTGTGTATTCAGCAGAACCGGGCCGCCGATGGCGTGAGCTTCATGCACCAGCAATTCGATCACAGTGCCTTCCGGCGCCTCGACAGTGAAGTACGGCCAACCCACCACCTGTTCTTCCAGCTCGAAGGTCAGGGCGATCCCCTGTTCTCTGCCCAATTGTATTTGCCAAACGCCTGGGTTCTTTTCCGCTACATCGGCAGGAATCGCGGTGAATGAATTGGGCGGCAGACACTCAAAATACTCTTCGACGGGACGGAGCCACTGGAGCGAGAAGGATTCCGCTAATCTCTTAATCGGCACGTTGTACTCGCGCATCATCGGAACGCTGCGCGGTCGCAGGGCGGTGGTCTCTTTGTCGCCTTGAATTTCTAACATGTACTCCGGGTAGCGAGTGCAAATGGCCGGTTTGTTAGCCGGGCCGATGAGCTCTTGAGCCGGTAGCCAGTTTTCATCGGTTCTGTAATCCGGCGTTGCCCAGCCATAGGGAAACACCCGGGCATCAAACTCCTCCTGCAAGGAGCGCAAGTACCATCGTTTGTAGTGACCCGGAGGCCAGCTTCGCGCCAAATGCGCCTGCCAACTATGGTCAGAGAAAATAGACTGTTTGTGACCGTCCGCCGATTCGATTTCCAGAGAGAAAAGCAATCCAGGTTTGCCTACCGGCCAGGTGCCGTCCCCTTGGCCGTAGAAAAGCACCTGCACGCCGATGACGTTTTCTCCCACCTTAAGGGCGGAGGTCAAGTCCAGTGGATCGACTTCCATCCAACGGGGATCCGATGGCGCCGGCCCCCATTGAATTCGCTCTCCGTTGACAAAAAGCTGGTAACGGCTGTCCGCTACGATCCAGCCTTTGGCGGAGCGAATCGGAGCTTCCAGTTTACATGTTCGGCGGAAGAGAATGAAGGTGTTTTGCAGACAACGCTGAGAGGGATACCAAATCCATTTCGCTGGAGTCAAATCCAAGACGTCAGGCAATTCGGGAAATTCTAATTCCGCATTTTTCTTGCTCGATTCAGGGCTTTTGCTATCGTCGGCAACAGCGTGCACCGGCGCAATATAAATGGCAGCTCCGCCGCAAGCCAATCCCTTGATAAAATCGCGACGCATGATGCCTTGGCTGCTTACAGAATCA
The DNA here is from genome assembly GCA_020722685.1 of Caldithrix sp. The sequence continues at coordinate 2,631 of DYKH01000071.1, forward strand.
TGCAAGTTCACAGCTCCTCCTATCTGGGAATTTGACGGCGACCGTTTACTTCACCATCGCCATTTTTCTTGATTGCACGCTTGTTGGGGTAGACAGTCGATACCAATAGATTCCGCTGGCGGCGGGCAGTCCGGCATCATCCAGGCCATCCCAGTGCACCAAATGCTCTCCGGCCTCCTGCCTTCCTTCGGACAGTACTCGGACCTTCTGACCGGCCATATTGTAAACGGCCAACGTTATGTCTTCTGTTGCGGTGAGTTGGTAGCGGATCGTCGTTTCCCCGTTAAATGGATTGGGGAAATTGGCCAATAATTGAGCGCTGACCGGCAGAGTCAATGACTTCTCCGCAACGCCGACGAGCTTGCCCACAACGGGCAAAATTAGTACAGTCGAATCCACATCGCCAACAACGAGAGTATTCTGCGCGATGACGGGATTGCTGCGATCATTGGGAGAATTGCCCGTATTCGGGTTTACTTCGAAGCGGGGATAATTGCTGGAGGAAATGCAGACCTTGATCTTGTGCCCGGTGTTGAACACAATGGCCGTGGGCGGCAGCTTGATCGACACCACCACCGGCTCACCCGGATTGAGGAGAGACACTTCCTGTTCTTGAAAGCCGTGACGGAACCGAGCGCGGGCAATTCCATCGGTCACCAGCATTTCCCGGCCATCGGGATAAACATCGATCAGCTTCAAGGTGAAATCCGTGTCCGGACGGTTGCTCTTTACCGTGAGATATGCTTTCACCACGCCCTCGACTCGGATGGGCGCGATGTCCACGTCCAGGGCAAAGCTCAGAATATCATTCCGGGAACCGATTGCTCGCTGATCGAAGGGACCAGCATCAATCGTTAGATTGTTTCCTCCGATTGTCGGTACGGGATTAAGCGGATCATAATCATAATCCATCTGCCAAACAGAAGCCGGTCGTTCGGAGGTCAATTGGCCGGATCCATCAAAATAGAGAAGCTCCTTTTTGGCAGACTCGGGCGGCCAAAAATTATCGGTTAGCCATTGGCAGCCGCCCTCAACGCTTTTCGCCGGATCTCCCATTAAGTAGTAAATGACGTCCGGTCGATCCAATAC
>DYKH01000071.1:3819-26868 GCA_020722685.1 Caldithrix sp.
TCCAGGGTCCCATTAGCAATTTCTGCGGCCCGGCTTGCGGCTGCTTGCTCAAATCTTGAAAGGCTTGAACCGTGCCATCGGAAAAACAATCATACCAGCCGCCGATGTGCAGAATAGGCACCGTCATCATCGCCGTGCGGGTGTGCAGATTCATTTTCTCCCAGATGCTGCAATAATAGGGAAACTGCTTAAGATAGTCGATCATATAGTCCGACCCTTGACCGTGAATCCAGTTTTCGCAAATTTCTTTGCGAAACTCCCCTCCGGGATACACCACTTGATGGTAAAAGTCTGAGGGGGCCACGATAGCAACAACACATTTGAGATTTGGATGCAGCGCTCCCGCCGCACGATAGCTGGTGATACCCGTGGCAGAACCGCCCACCATGGCAACCTTTCCGTTGCACCAACTTTGCTGAACTACCCAATCAATAGTATCATAGCCATCCTGCAAAGCTCCCCAACCATCGGTAAAGTAGACGGAATCTACGCCTTCCGAAGCAAATCTACCCCTACAATCTTGGGCAATGAATACATATCCCAAGATGTTCAAGAGGTTGAGGGTCGTATCGTCTAAATGATCATCGCTTTTGTCATAAGGCGTACGATATAGAATGACCGGATGTCTGGCAGAATCGTCGGGTCGATAAACATCCGTGGACAACCTAACGCCGTCGCGCATGGGAACCAGATGGGTTTCTTTGAGTGCAGTTTTGCCCAAGGTGACAGCACTCACGAGGATGATGAGTAAGAAAAGGGGAATTAAAGTCTTTTTCATGTTCAGTACCTCTACAGAGAATTGTTGATTTCGCTTGACCCCACAAGCAGATTCCTCTTCCTATTGTACCCTAACCCCATTCAAAGCACCCGTATTTCCACATTGCGATAATCCACCCTCGTCTCATGGCTCTGCAGACCGACATGGCCGCGGCGCGGACGCTGACTGAGGGGCTTATGATCCCCTTCGGCTGTCTTGCACTCATCCATGTTGGCGCGCGCTACTTCAACGCCGTTCAAGACGACCATTACAATCGGACCCTGACAGGTAATCTCATAGCTATTCCATTCGCCGACAGGCTTGGCAACACCTTGCTTCGCAGCCACTTGATAATAGATGCTGCCTGTATGTTGCGTTGGCTTGATGTCCTTATGAATTTCGGCATCATCATCCAGAATTTGGATTTCCATGCCATCATGTGCCGGCGAACCTTCCGACGGATAACGCAAGCCTACTCCGCTATTCCCGTCTTTGGGCAAACGCCAATCGAGCCGCAAGACGAAATCGCCATATTCCTTTTCCGTCGTCAGCCAACCGCCCCCAGGAGCAATACATGAGAGCATACCTTCATCCCACTTCCAGCTTTCGATTTTGCCGCCTTGTGCGTACCAGCCGGCAAGGTCTTTGCCGTTAAAGAGCGAAATGAACTGCGAATCTTTTCGATCCTTCTTCTGACATCCTATCAGGATTCCTATGACTGCAAACAAAAAGAAAAACGATACAAGCCGGTGCATTTTTTCTCCTTTTCTTGCTACCGGACACTTTTAAACCAACCACGGATCATCACGGAATGACACGGATTCTTGATGTTGATTGGGGTTGATCGTGCAATTCTCCAAAGGCGACAGAACAATATTGGCCAATTTAGAGGATGGTTCGGATATGGAATTTTAGACGGCCACTCAGAACGGCGTAAGTTTGTGGCCACTAAAAACGTCTGGTCGTCAATTGCGATAAAAGATCCTACAAAATCCGTGACGCCCCGTGTAGCCTGGTGGTTTTTGGAAAGTGTCCGGTACTGAGCTCCTTTTCAAATATTGTATTTCGAGTTCGACAAACTTCCCAAGCTTCTTAATAGTCCATCTCAACTTGCAGCCCAACAGGCAACAAAGCAATCATGACAAGCGGGTCTGCTCCACTTCTAACATTCCGGGCGCAAAATTAATCTTGCTCAATTGAAAGCGGATTGATATATTCTGTCAGTTTCACAAACTTGCAGCGGGTGCGTAAAATCAAAAATGTACATTGCAAGAGGATGCAGTGACGCGTCAAAGTCTGCAAAAAATCCTTGACGATTTAAATGTTCAATTTCAAGCTCTCTACGGGCAGCGTCTGGCCAGATTGGTGCTGTTTGGCTCCCATGCACGCGGTGAAGCTGAATTGGGATCGGACATAGATGTTATGGTTGTTCTCAAAGGGAAAGTTAGGCCGGGTAAGGAGATCAGTCGAGCCGGCCGATCCATGGCAGCACTGTCTCTTAAATATGATTCCGTAATTTCTTGCACGTTTGTTTCAAACGAACGCTTCGCCAAAGAACAAAGTCCATTGCTCATAAATGTTCGCAGAGATGGGATTACCTTATGATGCCCGGCTTTGCAGCAGCACTCTGGCACCCCTTTGGCATCGAAACTCTAAAATCGAATCAGAACTTGGAAGCTGTTCTGCGCCATCCAAATGCACTTTGATTGCTCTTTCCATAAACGGATTTTCAACCTTTAGGGGGCCTTGTGCCTCAGCAATTATCTCCACCTTTGTGATACGACCATTTTCTTTCTTTACCGATACAAGAAAGGCCCCTTCTCCACGAAGGTGGTAAAAGGATACGTCCTGCCAGGAATCTGGAATTGCGGGGAAAATGCGCAGCACACCTCCATAGCTTTGCAGCAGCATTTCCTGTAAACCCGCCGCGGCGGCCATATTGCCTTCCAAGGTGAAAGGCCGATAAGTGAACTTGCTGTATCCGGATTTGGTTTGATCGCCATTGAGATGAAAGCTATTGGGGGAGCAAAAGGCCTTGGCAAAGATCTCTAAAGCGCGTTCGGCACGCTCCCCATCTTTGGCGCGCGCAGCCAAGCTGGCGAGCCAGGCAAAGCTGTAGCCGCACCAATAATCCGTGCCCAGGCGATCCAATTCATCCAAGGCAGCTCGGATGACTCTTTGGTCACTTTCGCCATTCTCCCAGCGCAATAGTCCCAGTGGATGAATGGCCATCAAATGGGAAAAGTGGCGATGCGATTCTTTGAGCGGAAGGCCGGGTGCCACCAAGAGCCTGCCGTCTTCCGGTGCAAAGCTGAAATCCGGGCATTCAGCCAAGACCGAGAGCCAGTATCGCTGCTCGTCATCTTTGCCCAATTCCCCAGCCAGCTCGGCCGTCGCAGCGAACAGCCAGCGCATCAGGGCCAGATCGTAATTGCTGGTGGGCGGCAGCCAGGCTTCCAGCCGGTTGTCATTGATCTCCGGCGATGAGCTGAGCGGCAAGTATCTCTTGCCTCGGGCATCTTTTTCGGTGACGGCCTCGAGAAAGACCGACGCTTCTCTCAGATAGGGATAGGCGCGCTCTTGCAGAAACACCCGATCCATGCTGTAACGCCAATGGAGATAGAAATGGTGCGCCAGCCAAGCCGCAACGGTGGCGCTGTGCGTGTACTGATGCCAGCCGCCGATTTGTTTGCCCTCAATGTCAGCGGTCATGGGCACACAAAAGCCAGGCTTGTTGAAAAAAACTTGGGTGTACCGCTTGGCTTGCGGAAGCGTCGCCCAGAGCCAATCCAAATAACTCAGTCCCTCATCGAGATGATTGCCGCTGTAACAGGGCCAGTAGGATAGCTCTGTATTGAGATCGTGGTGATAATCGCCTTTCCAGGGCGGAATCTTACCCTCATCTGCGGTCCAGACTGCCTGCAGGGTGATGGGCGGCGCGCCTCGGCGGGCGACGGCGCCGAATTTGTAGGTCTCTAAATACCACTGCCTCTCGATGCTTTGATTGGGAACGGCGACGCGGGACTGTCGCCAAAAATTTTTCCACCAATCTTGGTGAGTCTCAGCCAAATCGTTGAAACCGTCGGCAAGCGCCTTCTTCGCGCGCTGCTCAGCGAGTTGCAAGGGCTGGTCGGTTTCGTTGCTGCTGGCAATGCTCCACGCCGCTTGCCAGTTCCCGTCTTCCTTTTGCTTCCAAACGAGGCAGACGGCGAAACGGAATGAGCCCCAGCCTTGCTGCTCGAAGGAAAGGCTTCTTTCGCCCTGAAGCAGTTTTGGCGCCGGGTAGCCCAATCGAGCCAAATCTCCCGCATTAAGGGAACTTGTTTTCCTGACGGAATCCTGCGCCCCGCCAAAAGAGGGAGCCGCCAGCTTGATCTCAGGTGGTTCAGCAAATCCTTGGGCGGAAAGGATACCAATTGGATGCGTCGCATGCTGATAGATGCGGATGGTGCGACCATCGGTAAAACTTATGGAAGCGATCGCGTCAGATAGGGAAAGATGGCTGGACTTGAATTCTACGGCTTCCGGCAAAGTGATCTCGATGCGACCGGCGGGAATCTTGGTCGGCCCGGGGTCGCGCTTGTAAGGGAGATCATAGAGCCGGTGCAGATCGTCAATTCGCCCCTCTCTCACCCATTTGCGCATGCTGACATAATTGTAGTCCGGTGAGGACCACTCTTGCACGGGTCGGGTATCCCACAAATCGGCGCGATCCAATGACAGTTTCAGGGGATGGCCATCCCCCCAGACCAGAACGCCCATCATGCCATTGCCAAGAGGAATGGCTTCATCCCAGCGCATTGGGGGCTGCTCAAAATGGAGGTCATGTTGATCGAATTGGGCCGCCACAAAATCCGTAAGCGGAGCAGGCGAAGATTTGTTTCCACTGCAAGAGAAGTAATAGGAGAGTAACACAATCATGGGCAGAAGATGATGACGCACGGGAGCCTCCGCAGGGAAGAGTTATTTTTGCCAATAATGTAACTTGCGGCGGGAAAAAAGCAAGACTTTTCTCACAAAGAAAGAAAAAATTCAATCGGTCATTTTCCGCAATTCTACGCACGTGAGGGTACTTTCGCCTCAGTAGGGCGACACGGGCTTTGTTTCCATTCCGCAGTAAATCAAAACAAGAAGACGCTATGAAAAACATCATTCCATCTTGTTTCTGTATTTTGACACTTGCCGTCTCGGTTTTTGCCCAAGAGGAGAGCAAGATTGTCCGTTTTGAAGGCGGTAAAATACACACCGGCTTTTCTCTCGCCGGTAGCTTGATGTCCGGTTTTACCGGACGCGCCTCCGGTTTAGGCGGAAGCATTTCCTCCTTTGGGACCGAGCCATCCTGCGGCTTTTGGAACGCAGCGTCCCTGGCTTCAGCCAAAAAATATGCCCTACAAGTGGATTATGCCCCGCCCATTTACTTCGATCCGGGTCGGCTGGTAGATTTTGACAGCGAGATACAGAGTTCAACCGACGACGCCATCCAGAGCTATCGGGATCCAACCTTGCTTCCCACCTATTCCAAGCTCGGAACGACCATCATGCAACCCGATCTCCTGACTTCGGCGGTGATCGTCGTTCCCCTCGAAGAAGCGACCCTGTCTGCTTATTTTCACCGTCCGCTGGATTTGAGCGTGCAGGCGGCGATTTCCGGCTTTCACACCAAGATCAAAACTCAGCTTGCCGTCGGCGAAGAAAAGGATGATGTCTTTTTCAACAGCTATGTGGACGGGAATTTGGACTTGCGCCTAAGTGCGAATGTCATTGGTCTGGCTGCGGGCAAACGAATGAACGAGAAATGGGCTGTAGGCCTGAGCTTCGAGCGCTTTGACTTTCTAATACGCTCAAAAGGTGATTTGAGAGTCGACGGCACCATGCTGTTCGGCGGCAAGGAGAACACCTTCAATGATCCCAACGACAATTGGCACAACGATCTCAATCAAGCCCTCGATGCGGAATACCTCGGCTCCGATTGGGGCTGGAAGCTATCGGCCTCCTACGCAGTGCAACCCAATTTGCGGTTGGACGCGGTCTTCTCCTGGGCGCCGAACGTTACGACTGCCGGATATCTGGATTTGATCAATAACTCCGTTCCGGCTTTGAATCTGGGCGGGGATGGCAAAGATGAGATCCTCGATCCATCAAAGTTGAAGCTTTCCCAGCTTACGCTGACCCGGGAGGTACAGAACAAGACCTTTCCAAAATTGGAAATAAAACTGCCCAAAACACTGACTTTGGCGGCCGCTTACAGGTTAGGTTGGTTTGCCATGCACTTTTCCTACGGCCTTGGGCTTTCTCCCCTTTCATTAGCTTACGGGCCGGATGAGATCGGTCTCACCCCGGCGCACAGTTTCAAGCTCGGTTTGGACTTTAAGTACATCCAATCAGGGCTGGGCCTGCTGATTCTAAAGAAAGTGGCTCATGGCTCGGAAAACCTGGGCGACTCGGGCCACTCCCTCTTGCTGCCTCTTTTCACCTTGGGAACCAGCAGCAAGGTCTGGCAGAACTATGATCTCAATTTCTCACTGGTGGTTTCCCCAGTACCCATCTTCAAGATGGGCATCGGATACTCATTTTAGCGGGAAGTGGAAGCATGAAACGAATCCTCTTCATAATGACCGGCTTGCTTGGGTATGCATCGCAGATATTCGCTACCGGCATTACCCTGACGCAGGTTCCAACCGGTCTAAGCAGAAGCACGAGCACGATTACGATAACATGGCAGGAACCGATAGTCGGCAAGCTAAAATTTGGCACGACCAGCGGCCTGTACAGCAAAGAAAGCAACGCTTCCGGAACCGGCAAGCTGACTTTTGTGCCGCAGGATGAAGGTATGCCGCCTGGCGTTTACTATTGTATCATTGCCTCCGGGAATTTGACTTCTGCCGAGTTCAAGGTCTTCATCGAATCGACCCTGGCAGCGACCATGCAATCCCCGCAAAACAACTCCGTGATCAACACGACCTCGCCCACCTTTCGTTGGGATCCGGTGCCGGGCGTGCCATTTTATCACCTCATCCTCTCCGACCGGGAGGTAGTGCTGCGCGAGGATGCGAACGGCGAGTTGGTATTGCAGGGCGGAAATATGACCTGGCAAGTGATTACCCCCAATACCAGCGTCGTCTATGGAGAACCGGACCCGTCCGGCTTTTTCGCTCAGTTCAACGCGATACCTCCACCGCTCATGGCCGGCTTTGAATACAACTGGGTGGTTTTGAATAACTACAACAATCATCCCGCTTATTCTTCCACGGTGCAAGCAGGGGTTTCGGGTTTTCACTTGGACTTGAATCTAACCATCACCGCGCCGGTTCAGATCACGCCGCAAGCCAACGCTGCCATAGGTGACGCCGACATCCTTTTCAGTTGGTCGGCCGTGACAAAGGCAACGGCCTATCAAGTGTTGTTGTCTGAGACCCGAGAACAGGACGGCAGCGAATCGAGCTACCTCATTTGGCGTCCCATCACCACCGAGACCAGCATCGAATTACCGGCGAGGATGCTGCTACGGGCCGGCCGGTATTTCTGGCGAGTCATTGCCATCGATGAGGCCGGACGCGGCGTGAGCAGCGAAACGCGGCATTTCACCTACAATGTGCCGCTGGGCAAGCTGCACATTCAAACGTATCGATACAATCGCGCCGCTTTGCCGCGCACGGAGATCGTCATTACTCCCGAAGACGGCTCAACGGAAATCTCCCGCCTGCTTACCACTGACAGCGGCGTGCTGGATAATGACGTGCAGCCCGGCACGTATAGAATTCTTGCCAGCAAAGAAGGCTACGCCGACACCTCGACAACGGCGAAGGTGCAAGCCGGAGAAGTCGTCAACGTGAGCCTGATCCTGCGCGATCTGCGACAGTCCATCAGCGGCACGGTAATCGATCAGAGCGGGCAGAAGCTATCCGGCGCCACAGTAACCTTGGATGAGTTCACCAAAAGCATCCACAAAACCACTTTGAGCGATGGGAGCGGCGCGTTCAACATTTCGTTGACTTCGGGTCAGTGGTACATCTATGCGGACAAAAGCGGCTATTCTAATTCGGATACGCTATCCGTCAACCTGCAGTTCGGGGAACAAAAAAAGCTTCCGGCCAATCTAAAACTGACCGAAAAGTCGGCGCACTTGACCGGCAAAGTGACCACGACCGGCGGCATTCCCATCCTTAACGCGAAAGTGGTCGGCCTCAAAGGCGAGGCAAGTTTTTCCACTTCAACCGATCATAACGGCCTCTTCACTTTGGATCTGCTTTCCGGCGATTGGCAGGTGTACGCCGAAAAATCCGGCTTTGTCCGCTCGGCAGCCCGCTCCATAACCCTGTCCCGCGGAGAAACGCTCACCCTTACCCCGGACCTGACTCTCAGCGCCAACGCCGCCTTGGTGACGGGCTTTGTGCAATCGGAGCTCAAAGCCATCGAAGGGGCCCTTGTACAGGCCATTCCGCTGGCCGGCCAAACCGTGACCGCCATTTGCGATCCGAAAGGCAGTTTTATCCTCAGCCTCCCCGCCGGGGACTACCTGTTGCGGGCTTTTGCCAAAAATTACGTCGCGCAGGATGAGCTATACATCAGCTTGAGCGAAAAACAAACCATCTCCGGCGTGGGCCTTTTTATGACGCAAGCCAATGCTTACATCCGCGGCTCGGTCAAAAACGGCGGCGTGCCTATCGCAGGGGCCATCGTCACCTGCGAGGTAGCGACCGATACCACCCATCCGGATGGAAGCTTCCAGCTTGACGTGCTTCCCGGCTTGTACGAAGTTCAGGCTTTTCATAAAGGATTTCTCAGCCCAACCATGCAGAAAGTGCAAGTAGGCAAAGGAGAAAGCAAAGAGGGCGTCAACTTTGCAATGGGCAATTCTGCCGGTGTGGTGGAAGGCTCAGTTACTTCGGCAGGCAAGCCGGTCCCTCTGGCGTGGATCACGGCTATAGCCGGGACGAAACGGTATCAGGGCCAAACAGGTACGGATGGCTCATTCTGGCTCACCCTGCCGGCCGGAATTTGGGACCTATCGGCTGGCAAAACCGGTTTTGAGGAAAAGAAATTAACCGGCGTAGCTCTGAATGCAGGGCAAACCGTGGTCGGAGCGGACTTTGCGCTGATTTCCACGCAATCGGTCCTGCGCGGCGCCATCAGTGACAGCAAGAATCGCAAGGTCAAGAATGCATTCGTAGAGGTCGTCGGAACCGGAGTGGTCGGTACCACGGATCGTTTTGGCAATTACGGCATTGCCCTGAATCCCGGCAGCTATCAGGTCATCGCCAAAAAAACAGGCTACCTTCAACAGAAAAGCACCTTTTCTCTTTCCGCCAACGAAACCAAAATCCTGAACTTCACTCTGCCGATCAAAGCGGTGGTGACCGGCATCATCTCCGATCCCGCCGCGAGGCCGCTGGACAAAGTGCAGGTAACGGCGGTGGGTAAAGACACGCTCAGAGCCATCAGCGACTTTGCCGGGGAATACACCATCTTTTTCACCGGTGGCAGTTACCAACTGACGGCCGACCAATTAGGCTACGCCGCCAATGGCTTTTCCTTTACCGCCAATATGGGTGACACATTGCGGCGGAATCTGAGTCTCACGGAAAATCCGAGCGAAATTGCCAAGATATCCGGCAAGCTGCTCAACAGCGAGGCGCAGCCCATGACCGGCGTGGCGATCAAAATTGTGAGCAGCGAAACCCAGATCATTTACTCGGACATGTACGGCGCTTTTATCTCCGATATCTTAGAGACCGGCAAAGCGTACACACTCCAGCCCATGGTCTCCAAGCGTTTTTTTGTGCCACCGCAAAGGACCTACAATCCTTTGAACGCTAATCAAACCGACCAAAATTTTGTCGGGGGATTTTACGGCGATGCCAGCGGCAATGAGCTGATCAGCTCCTATGATGGCTCGTTGCTGCTACGGGTGAAGGCAGAGCAGGACGTAGCGCCATACTACAAGACCATGCCGCGCGACTCGATCGCCGCAGACGTGAGCGGCAATCGAGAAGTGAGCGCTTTTGACGCTTCGCTTATTTTTCGCTACTCGGCAGGCTTGATCGACAAGTTCCCGGTTGATCACACTAGCCTACTTAAATTCGAGTATAAGGACTCCACAGCCAGGCTGCTGGCGCTGGAAATTCTTGAGCCTTCTTCAGAATACATAAACGCCAGTCTAACTATCGACAAAGCCGACGAATTGTATTCCGGCGAGTTCGCTATCAGCTACGAGGCCGCGGCGCTGGAATTCGTGTCTCTGTCACCCGGCCGGATTACCCGAGATGCACAGTTGCATTATACTGATCAAGAGGGGAGGCTTAAGATCGCTTTGGCCTCAGCCGCGCCTTTGGAAGGAAACGGCTCGCTATTGCAGCTTTCCTTTAGACTCAAGAATCCTACTAATCCCGTCGCACCTGTGATTCGGATTGCCCGAGCGGAGTTGGATGAGAATCTAATTCCGGTCAAGATTGCCGACGGCCTGACACAGAAGATTTCCACTTTTCAATTATTCGAAAATTATCCTAATCCATTCAACTCCTCCACAGTCATTCGCTACGCGCTGCCCAACACGGGAGAAAACGTTCGGTCCTATCACGTAGACATTGCCATATACAATATCTTGGGCCAGAGAGTGACGACGCTGGTATCAGGCCAACAACCGGCAGGATTGCACACGATCAAGTGGGATGCGGATGATGATCTGGGACAGAAGGTTCCCAGTGGGGTCTATTTTTACAAAATCGTGGCGGGTGATTTTCAGAGAAGTAGAAAGCTATTGTTGATTCGGTAGGCTGGAAATGACTTGGAAAAGAAAGAGAAAAGACGAGTTATCGGAGAATTTCTTCTTTACCCTTTATGAACATGCCGGGTTCGTTCTTTTCAATCTCAGTCATGATTGAACGTACTTCGTCTTTGGTACAATGGCGGGCTTTCCAAAGCCGCCGCAGTACAAGGATGAGGTCGAGGGACGGCATACGATTAGCTTTACAATAATTGTGCGCGCGCTTGTCATTCGTAAGCAGCTTGCTGCCTGCTCGTTTTATGCAGACGGCGATGCTCTCCCTTTCTCCGGCATTCAGCGAGCCCGGCAAGGTGTTCATCAGGCTCTTTTCTTCAGGTGTGAGACTTACGGAGTAAAATCGAGTTCCGCTAGCTAAATCATCAATAATCGGCTGTAAAAAATCGAGACCCTTTTGCAGGCCAAGCTTGATCTCGTTTATAACGCCAGACACAAGATGCAAAGAATCGGTCTCGGTTGCTGTAAACAATAGGTCAACTCGCCGAATACGCGCAAAAGTCGAGAGGATGCTTGTATCGACAACGATCATTTGGATTCGCCGAAGAAGAGTGCGATGTCCTTGTCCATCATTTCTGGAGACTCGGCCTCGACCACAATGGGGATGTGGCGCTCGCACAAAACCTCTTGAAACTGCCAGCGGTCGGTCCCGGCAATCTCAGCAGCGCGGCCGAGGGACACCTCATCGCTTCTAAACAAATCGATCGCCAGCTCCAGGCGCAAAGGTTTGTTGTTCAGCAGAAGGTTACGGATGGCATCGGAGATGACCTCATCTCGACTTTGATAAAGGCCCGTCCGAACCAAGGCGTCGATTTCTTTATCAACAAGTACTGGATGACTCATGTTTGTTCCAATCTTGACTTGGCTATCTTATCACCATGCAGTTTGCACGAACCAAAATAGCAAAATTCTTTATAAAAATCAACCTGACTTTTACTCTGGATTATTCGGCTCCAGAACCTAAGGGAAGAACGTAGGTTGAAATCCAATGCGGGAACTTGAAAAAGCCGGAGATCGACTGTGACATGCGCAACTCATCCTGGACTCAAGCTTTACTCAGTTCACCTTGCCAGCATTCATCCCTAAGAATTCATCAGACCGACGAAGGACTTTGGCTTGATATATAGTGGCCGCCACCAATCGATTCAAGCTGTTGTAGTTCACCTTCTCTTGATAAAGTATGAAAACCATGAACACTCATCGACTCACAATTCTAAGCTTTTTACTCTTAGCCACTATCGCCCCGGCCCTTGCCATCGATGTCACCATTCCCGACATCAGCGTGCCGGCGGAAAAATCCTTCACCTTGGCTATAGCCACGACAGATGTGACCGGCAGTAAAATCTTTTCCTTGGACTTTAGGATCATTTACGATCCCGCCATTTTGACTGCCACCAGTGTCAGTTCTGCCGGCACGCTCATGGCGGACTGGGGAAATCCCACCGTCAACATCGGCGCCGGCGAGGTACGAGTGAGCTCGGGTGGCACCACAGCCTTGACCGGTAGCGGTACGTTGTGCAAAATTGTTTTTCGTGTGCCGGACAATGCGCCTGTTGGGGCCAAGTGCTCCATAGCTTTCGCCGCTTTTATGTTTAACGAAGGTAATCCCCCGGCCGCGGTGCACAACGGAACCTTCACGGTCATTCTCGATACCAGTCCTCCTGTCTTTATCAGCGGCCCGACGGCCGGATCCATCACTTCCCGTTCGGCGGTTATTTCTTGGACTACGGATGAGCCAAGCACCAGTGTTCTAGACTTTGGCGAGACGACCAGCTACGGTCAAAAGCTGACCGATAACACTCTGGTCACCAACCACGCCATGACCATCACGGGATTGAAGGCGAGCCAGACTCTGCACTACCGCGCCGCCAGCACCGACAAGCTCGGCAACGGCCCGGCCCTCAGCGCCGATAAGACCTTCCGCACCAACGATCTCGTGGTCTCCTTGCCGGATGTAGCGCTCGATCCCGGCGCCTCGCTCACTGTGCCCATAACCACCACCGACTTGACCGGCCAAAATATCCAATCGGTGCAAATGACCATCACTTTCGATGCCAATCTGCTCACGGTAAATGGCGTCAGCACGGATGGCACCATTATCACCACCTGGCCGGCGCCGGCTTATTCCCTGAGCGCCGGTAGGATCGAGATTTCTCTCAACGGGCCGTCGGCGCTGGCCGGCAGCGGCGTTTTGGCCAAGCTGCAATTCACCATTGCTGCCGATGTCGCCATCGGTCGTAAAACCGCACTCACCTTCGCCCAATTTGCATTTAATGCCGGTGACCCTCCGGCCACCACCCGCGACGGCAGCTTCACAGTCAAGGATACCCAAGCACCAGTGATCACCGCCGGACCGGAAGTTACCAATATTACTTCTTCCGGTGCGACCATCATCTGGACTACCAACGAAAAAGCCACCAGCAAGGTTGAATACGGCAAAACCACTGACTATGGCTTTGTCGAAACCAGCGCCACGCGGGAAGGCGAGCATCGGATGAGCCTCTCCGGCTTGGACGCGGAGACTCTGTATCATTTTCGCGTCAGCAGCAAGGACTCGAGCGGCAATGGTCCGGCTGTGAGCACAGACCTTTCCTTCACCACGGTGAAGGGCGGCGACATCATCGTCCGCATTCCCGACGCCACGGCCGGCATCGGCAGCTCCTTTACTATTCCCGTCGAAGTGACGGATTTGACCGGCAAGGGCGTCTTTTCTTTCTCCGCCGTTGTGCAGTATGATAGAACGTTGTTAGAGTTCGTCAGCGCCAATCAGACAGCAACTATTTCTGCCGCTTGGAACAATCTTGCATTTGACACCATCGACGGCCAAGTCTTGCTCACCAGCAGCGGAACCGTCCCACTGAGCGGCAGCGGCGCTTTGGCGAACCTGAGCTTCAAGGTCAAAAACGGCATCTTCAATGCAGATACCGAAGTCCGTTTGGCGCGATTCATCCTGAATTCCGGCCAGCCGGAAGTTTCCACTAAAGCCGGTACGGTGACGATTACCGGCAATCCGGATCAAGCGCCTCCCAGAATCGTTTATGGCCCAATCGTGGATCAACTATCCACCAATTCCGCTCGCGTCTTCTGGTACACCGACGAGCCGGCGACCAGCAAGATCGAATATGGAACGACAGGCAGCTACGGTAGCGTCCTAGACAATCCTGCGCTGGCGACCTATCACAGTTTGACTATGAATAATCTCACCGCCGGCACCGGCTACCATCTTCGCGCGCTGTCCGCAGACGCACGGGGCAACGGGCCGACCGCAAGCTCCGATCTATCCTTCTCCGCCCTCAGCACCAACGGCGTAGCCGTCACCGTTCCAGAGGTAACCTTTCCGGCCGGCAGTTCCTTCGAGCTGCCCATCCATGTCGGCAATCTTTCCGGCTTGGCCGTCTACTCAGCTTATCTGGTGATCGTCTACGACGAGCAAACCCTGATCGCCAAAAGCGTCAGCACGGCCGGCACGCTCACCGCAGATTGGGGCGATCCGGTTTTCACCATCACCCCGGGGCGCGTGGTGATTGCTATGGGCGGCATCAAAGCGCTGACCAATAGCGGCAAGCTGGTCAAGCTGACATTCGATGTGAATGCTCAGGCCGTCGAAGGCGTACAAACGCCCATTGTTTTGGATCGCTTCACTTTTAACGAAGGCAATCCGGTCGCCGTCCTTTCCAATGGATGGCTGAGTATCAAGGACATCAGTGTTCCGGTGATTCAAAAAGGGCCGGTCGCCTTTGCCCTCACGCCCAACTCAGCCAGCATCCTCTGGGCGACCAATGAGCCGACCACCGCCACTATTGACTTTGGGACGTCCACTTCCTACAGCGAAAGTAAGAGTCGCAGTTCGCTCAGTTCCGGCCATCTTTTGGTTCTTTCCGGACTGGAAGAAAGGACTTTGTATCACTACCAAATTTCTTCAGCCGATGCCAGTGGCAATGGACCGGCATTGAGCGGAGATCAATCATTCATTACGCCTGCGGAAAGAATTCTGTCACTTTCTGCACCCAATCTTTCCGCAGGCCCGGGAACATCGATCCAAATACCCATAGATGCAAGCGACGTCTCTGGCATGGGCATCACTTCCATTGGCTTTGATGTGATCGTCGATCCTGCCTTGCTCACCTTCAACCGGCTGGAAGCACAGGGGACGCTGGTGGAAGGCTGGTCAGGATTGAATGCCCAAGTCTCAGGCGGCAAAGTTGCTCTATCCCTGTCCGGCCCCACAGCTCTATGGGGTGCCGGCACGCTGATCAAGCTGGTCTTTGATATTCCGCCGACTGCTGCCATCGGAGCAAAATCGCCTTTGCAAATAACCAATCTCTCGGTCAACAATGTGCCGGTCAGCGCGGAGCTTACCAACGGTCAGGTGCTCATCAAAGACTTGGTGCCGCCGCAGATTACCGACGGGCCTTACGTCAGCTCCATCACCGCCACCTCGGCGGAGATTTTCTGGTTCACTGACGAGCCCGCTAGCAGCACCGTACAATACGGCCTCTCTACAGCTTTAGGACAAGCTGCAAGCTCGGCAGCTTACCTTAAAGAGCATCGCGTTCTGCTCAATGACCTCGTTCCCAACTCGGTCTATTATTTCCGCGCCGCTTGCTCGGATTCTTTTGGTAACGGGCCAAGCCTGAGCGAGATTTCCTCTTTCCACACTCCGGCAATACAAGAGGTTTCGATTTCTCTGCCCGACACCAGCGGCGATGCCGGTCAAGAGCTACTCCTGCCTATCCGGATGAGCGACCTAACTGGTCAAGGCATCAAGGCAGTCGCTCTGTCGCTGCTTGCAGATGCCCAAATAGTACAATTTCTCGGTGCGACGCATACCGGTGGTTTGGCCGGAGGCTGGAATCCGCCCAACGTGCAGGTTTCTGACAGCAGTCTAAAAATCTCATTCTCCGGCGAAACGCCGCTTGCAGGAGCCGGTTCGTTGTTGTTTGTACAGTTGCGCATCAAAGGAACGGCCGTGCCTGGTTCCACCACTCCGCTCATTTTCAGCGAAGCAAAACTCAATGACGGCAATCCGCCGCTAACCACCCGCAACGGTATCATCCGGGTTGCGGACCACCGCGCCCCAACGATAACTTCCGGACCGTTTGCTACGGAAATCGGGGCAAACTCTGCTACCATTGTTTGGTACACGGATGAAATCAGCAATAGCTCGGTAGAGTACGGCACAACGACGAATTATGGCAAGGTGATCGCCGAACCTAACTTGGTGAAAGAGCATCGCGTTACCTTGCCGGGACTGCGGGCATCGACGATCTATCATTTCCGCGTCAGCTCGACCGATTCCTCGGGCAATGGTCCGACGACAGGCGAAGACAACACTTTTACCACCTCCCCGGAGGTGGGGATTCACGTCGCATTGGCCGATTCTGCCGGCGATGCCGGCCAGACGATATTGCTTCCAATTTCCGTGTCTGACGTGAGCGGACAGGCCATTCGAAAATTTTCTTTCGAGCTGCTGTACGATCCAGCCGTCTTGGCCATTCAAGACGCGGTCATCGCGAACAGTCTAACCGCAAACTGGAACCCGCCGCAATTCGCCGCCACGGAAAACCGTTTTTCGTTTTCCGCAAACGGAGAAACGGACCTTACCGGCTCCGGCGTCTTGCTGTTTCTGAAAATAAGAATTCTAGAAACGGCTCCTCTCGGCTCCACCTCCTTGCTGGCGTTCACGCAGTTTGTTTTTAATGAAGGCAGTCCGGCCGCTATTACCAGCAGCGGCAGCATTAGGGTTCAAGACCACCAACCACCGCTCATCATTTCGGGACCCTTTGTGGATTCCATCACCCCGATTGCGGCCAACTTGTATTGGAAAACCAGCGAACCCAGCAAAGGTCTCATCGAGTACGGTCTCAGCACCGGCTATGGAGATTCCCTCAAAGACGATCGGCTAATAAGCGAACACCGAATTACCTTCACAGACCTTCTTCCAGCCACTTTGTACCATTATCGCATCGGCAGTACGGATTCGCTGGGAAACGGGCCAAGCTGGAGCGCCGACGCCTCTTTCACCACCGCGACCATTCCGGGCATTTATGTTGCCCTGCCGGATACCGTCGCAGGAGCCGGAACAAGCATTGACTTGCCCATCCGCGTGCAGGACGTCACCGCTGCGCAATTGCTGTCCATCGATTTGACGGTGTTTTACGATCCCCAAATTGTTCGCTTCTCCGGCGCTACTTCTGTAGGCACGTTGACCGCCGGATGGGGTGAGCCGACCGTCACTCTTGCAGAAAAATCACTGCGGGTGCAAATTTCCGGCGCCACTGCCCTGGCGGGAGCCGGCATCTTACTGCGGCTGATCGGCCAAGTGCAGCCCAACGGAGGCGTCGGGAACAAGAGCTCGCTCATTTTCATCCAGTGCACCGCCAACAACGGCGCCGTGAGTGTCGTGACAAAGAACGGCTCGGTGAGAATCATCGACATCACACCACCTTCTTTCGTCCGTCTTCCGTCGGTTGCTGAGACTTTTTACAATGGCGCACGGCTACAATGGGAATCAAACGAAAAAACGACGGGACGAATCGAATACGGTGAGACCACCAGCTACGGAACGAACGTACAAGAGCCGCAACTGTCCAGGGTTCACGACTTTCTGCTGACCGGATTAAAGTCGGGCACGCTGTATCACGCTCGTGTCGGATTGGTAGATAGCAGCGGCAACGGCCCGGTGTTCAGCGAAGATCTCGCCTTCAACACCGCTTCCGGCGATATTGCGGTCAGCCTGCCGGACACCTCTGCGGGGGTCGGCAGTCTATTTTGGTTGCCTATTAGGGTTCCGAATCTAACCGGATTGGATGTCAAGCGGGCTGAATTCAAGCTGGCTTACAATTCGCAAATCCTCACCGGCCTGGGGGCGACCACTGAAGGCACCATCGCCGCCAAATGGGGCCAGCCGACCTTTTCCGATAGTCGCGGCCAAATCCAAATTGTGATGAGCGGATCGGAAGCGCTCAACGGCGCCGGCACGCTGGTGTTCATCGGCTTCCAGGTGGCTTACAATGCCGCTGTCGGCGCGAGCACTCAATTGGTCTTATCGGAATTCAAATTCAACGGCAACGCGCTCCTTCCCGTGTCCACGTCAGGAGGACTCGTCACTATTGAGGAAGGCAGTTTGGAAAACGCGGTTACAGTTACCCTGCCCGTACAGACGGCTTACGCGGACGCCGCCATCGCCATTCCGGTGCGGGTCACCGATTTGACCAACCATGCGGTAATGTCCTACGAATTCACCATTGCCTTCAACGACTCCATCTTACAGCCGATAGACGTTGCCACTACTTCCTGTCTTACCGCCTCATGGCCGGCTCCGACCGTGTACATCAATCCCAACTCCATCCAGGTTTCAGGGCAGGGCTATCAAGCCTTGGCCGATTCCGGGGCGCTGGTGCAGCTCAATTTCCGTACTCGGCCGCGCCAGCTCAGCGGTCGAAAAAGCGATCTGCAGTTCACCTCTTTCCGCTTCAATCAAGGAAGTCCGAGGACCGTACTTCACCATGGCGCCATCACCATTGCCAAGAGAGAGGACGCTGTGAGCGGATTTGTCTTTGACAAAGATACCAGCGCGCCGTTGGATTCGGTGCTGATCACGCTGCAGCCCGTCGGTGCGTCCAACACCTTCACGGCTCTGTCGGATGCCTATGGCTATTTTATTGTCACCGGCCTGCGAAAGTCAGCCGCCTATGCGCTCACGGCAACAAAGAACGACTATGCCATTTCTTCTTTGCAAGCCATGGCAGCAGGAACGGAGAACGTCCTTCTCTACCTCGAGCCAAAGAACGGTTCCATTCAAGGCAAAATCCTCAACAAGCTCAACAAGCCGGTGGCCAAGGCGCTGATCATCGCCGATGACGCGCACGGCAACTTTGGCTCCGCTAATTCCGACTCGACGGGGCAATTCAGAATTTCCAAGCTGGCCAAAGCATACAGCTACAAAATTCGCGTCGCCAAGTACGGCTATCAGGAACAGACTCTGGAAAATGTCCCGGTGAATTCTAACTTGACGATCACTCTGAGTTATGATTATGGAAAGATCAGCGGAACTGTCAAGCTTGCAGATAGCACAGCGGTTGTTGGCGCCCGCGTCCTCTTGCGCGACCTCACCAATCAAGGTCATTGGGACAGTACCAAGACCAACGAAAGCGGCCTTTACTCTTTGCCTGAGGTCATCGCCAGCGACTATATTCTGACTGTGGACAAACAGGGCTATTTGAGCGAGCCGGAGCAGTATCAAATCACTTTGGGGCCCGGCCAAGCCTTGATCGCTGACTTTTCTTTGGAGCCGGCCGTGCTTCATCGCATGGTCTTGCAAGGCGAACAAGAAGCGCCCAACAATGCGCCAACGACCTATTACTATTCTGCGCTGACCGAAACCGGAAGAAAGATGGGCATTGCCGAGCCGGAATGGAAAGTGCTGCCCGGCATGGCCGGAAGCATTCGCAAGGGCGTGTTGCAGCCGAATGCTTCTTTCTTGGGCGAAGCGAACATCATCGTCACGGAAAAGACCAGCAAATTGAGCGATACTCTGCTGGTGGAAATCTATGCGCCGGTGACCTCAACGACTAATAAAGTCTTTCAAAATCCTTCCGGCGCTAAAGTGACTGTGACTGCCGGCTGCTTTGATGCCAACCAAAAGCTCAAGCTGATAGAACAGACTCTGCCGCCGCTGAAGGTGAATGCCAAGAATGCCACCGCCTATGGCAAAGGGTTTCTCCTCAAGCCGGATGAACTGCAGCTCAGCGCGCCCATTCAGCTCATCTTGCCACTTCCTACCAAAGCCTCGGCCAACCTAACCCTCGGCAACTGGGACAAGGAAAACGCCGAATGGCGTTTTGTGACTCAGGCGACCCCCAGCGACAGCGGTAGAAGCCTGACAGCGTCGATCTCCTCCCTTGGATTGTACGCTTTGTTGGCTCCTGCGCAGCCGCTGGGCATTCGTCAGCTCAAGTTCTTGCCCAATCCCTTTTCGCCGGAGGTGGATACCGACAAAGATGGCGAACCGGGACTATCCATTCATCTCACCGTTTCCTCTTTGCAGGCCCGGTTGCCCTTGGTCACCATCAGAATCTACAATATGGTGGGCGATTTGGTTCGTGAGCTGGCAGTCAAGGAGCCAATCACCAAAGACAATGAAAAGATCCTTCACTGGGATGGACTGACGGACGACCGGCGCCTGGCGCGCAATGGCCGCTACATCGTCCGCACCGAAGTCGAGGACGGAAACGGCAGGGTAGAAAATGTGGGGACGGTAGTTTTAGTGAAGTAGCATTTCGGCCAATGTCAAAAGATTTGCCACCGAGACTCGGAGACACAGAGCAAAGCTCTTCTCTGTGCCCTCCGTGTCTCGGTGGCTACTGATCTAAAAGATCTCAACCAACGAGGAATTGGTATTTTGAAAAACAAGACTCTTAGGATGCGGTTGTTTGTAATGATTGTGACGCTGCCGCTTGCTGTCGGCGCACAGGACTTGGCCAACATTCCCGGCATGTTCATCGACATTGGCTTTGGCGCACGGCCGATGGGCATGGGTGGCGCTTTCACGGCCTTGGCCAATGACGCCAACGCCATTCTATGGAATCCGGCCGGACTAAGCTCTTTGCAGGCGCAATACGCCAGCTTTTTCTATTGCAAACAATTCGCACTGATTCCCTACACCCTGACTGTTTATGCCAAAGGCTTTACGGATAAGAACTGGGCGCACAGCGAAGCCCTCATCGTCTCCGGCGATGATGCGTTGCGCGAAACTACCCTGTTATTCGGAGCCGGCTACAAACTCCAAAGCCTTGTCCCCGGCTTGCAGCTTGGCGCTACCCTGAAATACAGAAACGCCACTTTTGGCAATAACAAGGATGGCGGCGTCGGCCAAGTGCGCGGCAGCGCAGTCGGCTTCGGCATGGATTTGGGCGCCATCTATCCCGTGCAGGAAAAAGTGACGGTGGGATTGGTGTTCAAGGATGTTTTCGATTTCATCTCCTGGAACTCCACCGCCTCGGGTATTTACACCGAAGGCAGTCCCATGCGGCTGGTCGGCGGCGTCGCTTTCACCCCGCGCAATGATTTTATCATCACCCTGGATCTGGACAAATCCCTGCACAGCGACACACAGGATCGCTTGCACATCGGCAGCGAAAAGCGGTTCTTCAATCTATTCTCCCTGCGCACCGGCGCCTTTCAGAGCATGCTCGCCGCTGCGGAAATGAATTATAACGCCGGTTTCGGCTGCCAATACACTGCCTTCAACAACATGACCTTTTTCCTTGATCTGGCGTATGTGATGCAGGAGATCGAGAACAACGTGCGGGTGTCCTGTACGGTGAGGTTTTGAGCGAACAGCGGGCGAGCGGTCAGCCGTCAGATGTCAGTTTGACAAATCCCCGCAGTCCAAAATCCCCGGATGGTTCGATTCTCAAATATCTCTTGCGATTTAGCAGCACTTTTAATACAATGTCCATAGCGATGGTTCTGCATACAAGTGTTGCGCGCCGTCAGAGTTTCAATTGATCCTATGGAAAAGGCACTCCAAATCATAAACCAGATGCGGCAGGAAGGCATCATTGAGAAATATGCCATAGGTGGTGGAATTGCTGCCATTTTTTATGTTGAACCCATTACCACGTTTGATCTTGATATATTTGTTCTCCTACCGGACAACACAGTCCTGCTGACCTCGTTGACTCCAATTTACGATTGGCTACAAAAACGGGGCTATTACCCGGAAAAGGAGCAGATTCTTATTGAAGGAATCCCGGTTCAGTTTATCCCCGCTTACAACGATTTGGTAAAAGAGGCGGTTGAGAATGCATCTGAAATCAGCTACGGGGAAACTCCCACCTATATAGTCAAACCGGAATACTTGCTGGCCATCATGCTGCAGACATTCAGGCCTCAAGATAAACAGCGGATCATTATGTTTCTGAATGAGGCGGAGTACTCTGTCGATCTCCTCAATCAGATTTTGCTCAAATATGCCTTGAAAAAAAAGTATGAAAAGTTCAGGAGTGATTATTATGAGTGAAATTCCGAAATCTTTATCAAGAGAACTGCCACCAGATATTGAATCGCTCTTTGCCAACAAACGTCAATTCCACCGCGATCAAGCCAAGCTACCTTTTGAAGAAAAAATACGTCTCCTTATTGAGCTGCAGAAAATTGCCGTCACTGCATCCAAGGGTAAAAAGGATTCTGCCAACAAGAGGGTATGGGTGCTATAGATGGTGGGAGGGGCCGCTTAAGGATGCACTACCCAGCGTCTCGGCAGGGAATTAATACCTTCCTTTTTCAGTTTTAGCATGCAATTAAAGCGCATTTCAAGTAAACAATCACAGGGTGTCGAAAAATGACAGGATAACCGGATTGCAAGGATCGACAGGACAAAAACCAAGAGCCAATGGCTAATAGCAAAAGGAAACGGCTTACCTTGAAATCACAATCCTGTCAATCCGTGTCATCCTGGCCATCCTGTCTATAGAACTTTCTGAGCAAGAACGATCCCTGTGATCAGATACCCCTTTTTAAAAATCAGCGTCGTGCAAGATGCCATTTTGCCCTACATGGGCATCTATTCAAATTCGAGGAGTTTTTCTCAGAATGACCGTCGGCGGTAGGGGATACGCCCCGGCACGATGACCAAAGATTTGCAGTCCGCCTTTGTGCACGGCGTCTTGTTTCACTTGAAAACGGATGACCATCTGACCTTTTCCGGCCGTGAGCACTTGCCTCAACTTTTCTCCATTCACAATGATGCGCTGCAAATAGCCGTAGCTGCCGGGATCGATTTGTCGGGCATGTGACAAAACTCCTCGCGCATCCGCCGGATCATCGGGTAGAGTGATGGTCTTGATCTCGAGGCCGTTCACGCTCACGGTTACATCGCTGGGCCACTGAGTGGCGTCGGTTTGCGGATAGTCCACCTTTGGCTTTTTCCTTGACCAGTGAGCATCCGGAAATCGCGCATCCACTTTTGCGCCGATGGGGGCTTTGGCTGCTGCCTCGAAAATCAATTCCATTTCCTGTACGTCCTCGGGAGTTACCCCATCAGGCCAAGCGAGCTGATAAACAAACTCACCGGCGCCAATGCCTGCCGCTTTCAAGCCCACCAGTTCTTTCTTGGTAACATTGCTGTCCCACTTGGCTTCCGAATAACTCTCTGGGTGAAAACGAAGATAGATTTCACCCTGTTGGCCGCTGCCTTGACCGGTGACGCTCACCGGTAAGGTCTCGAGGTTTATATAGTTCCTTGCAACCATCTTGCCGGCGTCATTCTGGAACCAGACTTCTAAAGTGCCCAAGATCGGCTCAGATGGCAGCGTTACCGAGACACTTCCTAACTTGATCACATCGAATGGCTCAAGCGCACCGGCAAGACTGCTCCTGACAAACTCCTTAGCATTGCCGAACAAATCATAACCGGTGAGCCGCCAGCAGAGCTTGCCGGAAATGCGCCGATCGTTGGAGAAATGACTTCCCAAAACGTCAACCGAGAAAACCTCACCGGGCGTCAATT
>DYKH01000072.1 GCA_020722685.1 Caldithrix sp.
TAGCAGGAGCTGCCTTCCATAATGTCCCAGCCATAATTCTTGCCTTTTTCCACAATATCGATTTCCTCGATCCTATCCTGGCCCACATCCGCGACCCAGAGTCGACCGGTCTGCAGATCAAAGCTGAAACGCCAGGGATTGCGCAATCCATAGGCATAGATTTCTTCACGAAACCCTTGACTATTGCCGACGAAGGGATTATCGGCGGGAATGCCATAGTTCTTGCCCGCAGACGGATGATCGACGTCGATGCGCAGCAGATCGCCCAAAAGATTCTGTCGATTCTGTGCATTGCCTTGTGGATCGCCGGCAGAGCCGCCATCACCCATGGCGATGTAGAGCATCTTGTCCGGGCCGAAAACGATTTGCCCACCATTGTGATTGCTGTACGGCTGCGGGATTTCCAGCAAAATCAGCTCGCTGTTTTTGTCGGCTTGATCCGGAGTTTGAGGAGGAACATGGTATCGGGCAATGACGGTGCGCAGCGGATTGGGCGCCGTATAGTCCACATAGAAGTAGCCACTGTTCTTGAAATCGGGATGAAATGCCAGGCCCAGCAGTCCTTTCTCGCCGCCGTAATCGACGCGGTCGCGAATGTCCAGAAACATTTTCGTTGTCGTGACAGTTGATTCGTTTGCAAAAACACGGATAACGCCGGGCTGCTCGACTACAAATAGCCGATTGGTATTGTCTTTTGCATCCTGCAGATCGAGCGGGTTTTCGAAAGAAAGGTTGGGAAAAGCTACTTCCAACTCCAGTTGTGCCTTTGCCGAGCAGGATACCGAGAGCATGAACACAGCCACGATCATGAACATAGTGACCGATTTTGCCAAGTGTACCCGCGTACTACCTTGCCACAGGGTGTTGGTAAATTTTGAGGCTTCCACAGTTATCTCCTTGTCTTGAATTTCAGCCAATTATTTCCGGTCTATGAAACAAAGAGAACGGAGAGAAAATGCCTGTGGACTGATAAGAACCCTTTGCTTAACAAGTAAAGGCTGCAGACCATTGGGTTCTTAGACAGGAAAATGCCTGCGGAAATCCTCGGATCGTACGCCTGTGGTCCAGCGTGGAACTATGGTAGAGGATATGCTTCTAACTGTGAGTTTCCATGAGTAGCCTGCTGAAAAGAGCCATTACACGAATCCCCTGTAAGGATCGAGCTTGCGAGCGGCAAGAATAAATGCCGGAAGCAAACCCGGCAGCATGAGCGGTCGAAAGTCATGGAAGGATCAATCATCATCCATCCAACCGCCGGAGAAGCCGGCCAGCTTCAATCCTTTGACGATATAGCGATTCCTTTTGATCACGTTCCAGACAAAGCCGCTATGCAGGTTCTCGAGCATCAGCACGCTTGATCCCTGGTCAATTCCGATATAGTCCGTATCAAACCAGCCTTGTGG
Organism: Caldithrix sp.; assembly: GCA_020722685.1. The sequence continues at coordinate 1,404 of DYKH01000072.1, forward strand.
CGTGGTGCTGGTGATGAAGCTCGGATTGAAAGAATCAACAAAACCGTATTGCTGCCAGATTCGGGAGCCGTACTTGGTGCGCATAGTCTTGAGCGCCGGAAGGCAGATTTCCGGGGCAAATGCGATAGAACTGACCACTGCGGTCGGCGCAATGGTTCCATCGTCGTCCACCCAATCAAAGGATACGCCACGGGCATGATAGGTCCAGAATCTTCTCTTTTTCCCATCCATGACCAACTCGGTATCTGCCGGACCATCGCATGCCGTGAATCCCCAGACATTTTCCGAATAGTCTCGCCAGTGATTTGGATTGTCCATCGCATATGCGCGCTGCGAATAAGTCGCCCGGCGTGAATTTTCAAAATAGTCGATACCTTTTTGACGCATATAATCATCCTGAATGCCGCGGAAATCGATCCAGCAGTGCGAAAACTGGTGACCAAACAGCGGTCCAAAGCTGACGAACTCCCAATCGTAATACTTTGCCCACACATAAGGCTTCGTCCAAGTTTGCCAGGCACTCGCCGGAACCGGATGCGTTGGCGAGCCAAGTGCGAGAATGTAGAGTATCATCGCTTCGTCATAGCCATCCCAGATATGCGGACCAAACCCAGTTTCCGGTCGCCACGAGGTTTTGATAGCATTGGTTTCCGCCATTGCCCACGGCCAATCGACACGCCGATACAGCGAATCGGCAAGGATACGAATCTCTTGCTCGGCTGCGGTTGCGCCATCAAAATAGGATTGGCAAAACAGCACCCCAGCCATCAACAACGCCGTGTCGATGGTTGACAATTCACAATTCCATTCCCGGGTTCCTTGGGGAATCTTCAGAAAGTGATAGAAAAATCCTTTGTACCCAGCGGCATTCTGCGAATGATCGCTTTGGGGAAGCTGCAGAAAAAAGCGCAATGTCTGCAATACTCGTCGTGCGGCATTTTGTCGTGAGACAAGTTGATGTTTGACAGCAATCGGATAGGCGGTGAGTGCAAAGCCAACAGCGGCAATGCTGGATGGGCTCGGCTTAGGCCAACGATCAGGCGCCAAGCCGGTGTTGGGATCGGTCGTTTCAAGGAAAAACTTTAGCGTTCGCACTTGTAGAGTGTCGAGAAAAGGATCCCATGAGACATTGGCCACCGACAGTTGTTCTGAAGATTTCTCCTTGCAACTGACTGCATCGAGAGCAGCAAGGCCTAATCCACAGACAGTCACAATAACAATATTGAGAGTTTTAATCATCGAAGGGAAAGAGGGCATGAGGTTAACAACGTTTCTTGAAAATGGGCACTGGACCTTAGAAAGCTCTGTATCCGCCGTCCTAACGGCAATAGACTCGTCACAAATCAAGCGCGTTGGTATCCACGACGTACTGGGGTACCATCATCTACTTCACCTTGTTGTCCTGTCATACGAGCTTTTTCTGATAATGAAAATATAGCTTGGTTTGAAACTGTCATCCTATTTGATCAGAACAGCCTTCCGCACCTGCGTAAATTCCCCATCGGTGAGCACGTAGAAATAAACGCCGCTCGGCAACTCCCGCGCTTCGAAAAGAACGGCATGCAGACCTGATTCCAATTCTTCATGCAACAGTATCACTACTTCCTGGCCAATGACATCAAAAACCGTCAGCCTGACAGCCGTACGTTTCGGCAAAGTGAATCGGATCAGTGTCGCAGCATTGAAAGGGTTCGGATAGTTTTGCCAGAGCGTCAATGTGCTCGGCATATCGGTTGACTTTTCTTCAACACGGGTGATTGGTGTAAACCCTGCTCTTTGCAGTCCACGCTGAATATCCGGATTCAGCATGAAGCGTTTCCAAATGCTTTGGGTGCGATAATTCTCGATCATCAGCACAATCGGGCCTTCGTCGATGCCGATCACATCCGGCCCCCACCAGTTGACGGTCAAATTGAACGCATCCCGAAAACCGTACTTTGTCCAGATTTTGTCGCGATAGGTGTCGTACATGTGGCGCAATGCCGGCAACGCCACCTCCGGCGCAAACGGCATTGATCCGGCGGCAGCGGTTGGCGCGATGGTACCATCATCATTTTGCGCCGGTGGAGCACCTCGCGCCAGGTAGCCGTTAGGTCCCATGCAGGCGGTGATGCCCCAGACATTTTCGCCATAGCCTTTCCATCCTTTGGGATTGGCAATGCAATAAGCACGTGCGGCCAAAGTGGCGCGGCGCGAGTTCTCAAAATAATCGATCCCACGTGCAAGCATATAGGCATCCTGAATGTTACGAAAGTCGATCCAACAATGGGAATACTGATGACCGAACAGTGGGGGAAAATTGACGTACGAGTAGCCGTAGTGGGTTTCCCAGGAATAGCCGCCCGTCCAGGCTGCCCAAGTGGAAGCCGGGATCGGATGCGTCGGCGAGCCCAGTCCGAGGATGCACATGATCATGGCTTCATTGTAGCCGCGCCACCACCAATCAATGAATCCCTTTTCCGGCGTCCATCCGCCCATAAGATTGGGCTGAAAATTGCGCATCCACTGCCAATCGACGCGATAATAAATGGAATCAGCCAGCGCGCGCACTTGGGTTTCAATTGCGTCAGAGTTGGTGAAGTATTGTTTCGCATCCAGTATTCCTGCCAGCAACAACGCCGTGTCAATCGAGGAAAGCTCGGAGTCCCAGGTGCGCACGGCGCTGTTCATGTCGAGAAAATGATAGAAGAAGCCTTTGTACCCAATGTAGCCTTGGGGATTGCGGCCTTGTGGTTTTTGCCAAAAGGTTTTTAGGGTGATGAGCACGCGGTCGCGGCCGGCTGCGCGTGTAATCCAGCCATGATCGATGGCGACACAGATGGCCGAGAGTCCGAATCCCACCGAAGCGATGCTGCACGGCGCACCGCTGGCGCTGCAATCTTTGATCAATCCATTACCGGGATTGGCTTCGTTCCAGAAAAAATCAAAGGCGCTGCGTTGCAAAAGATCGAGAAAAGCGCTGTCGCTCGTGGCAGCGGATTTATACATCTCAACAGCAACGACTGGCTCGACAACTGTTCCTTGTTCCTCGGCAGTGAAGGAGATGGGCCCAAAATTGGGCAAGGGATCCCCGTCAATTTGACCGCTCGCCACCAGCGGAGCCAAGACGAACCAGCTAAATAAGAATAGGTGCTTTTTCATCAGTACAATCCTTTATAGGAAGACCGTCAGGCTTTGCTCATCGCTTACCCAATGTAACCACAATTCGATGCGTGGAACCTGCTGCGAAAACCGGCAAAACCGGCTTAGAGGTCAAAGAATGTCCAGCGTATCTTTCGCCATCAATCAAAATTTCTTTGACACCAGAATTGACATGCTCGGGATTTTTCACTTCAATGACATAGTTGGCGTCGCGAAATTGCCGGTGCAGGCTAAAGTCGTCCCAAGCCGACGGAATACACGGATCCACAACCAATCCCTCCCAGGTCGGACGCACGCCAAGAATCCATTCCAAGCTGACTTTGAAGAGCCAGGCGGCGGAACCGGTGTACCAAGTCCAGCCTCCTCGACCAAATAGAGGCGAATCCGGGCCTTCCACGTTTCCCGGCGTGACATAGGGCTCGACTTGATAAAGATCAGGATTGAGGCTGCGATAGATGGGGTTGAAACGCCGATACATCGAATAGGCGGTGTCACCTTGGCCAAGCAGTGTCTCCGCCCAAACCGCCCAGGTGGCGGCATGGGTATAAACGCCGCCATTTTCGCGACGGCCGGGAGCGTAACGCGAAAGATATCCGATAGTCGGATCCGCATGTGAATAGGCTGGCCACAGGAGCAACGGACCATACTCACGATCCAGCATTTCCTCCATGGCTTGCATTGCTGTTATTGCACGTTCTTTCGTTGCGGTTCCGCCTATCACCGCCCAAGTTTGGGCATTGATATAAATTTTGCCCTGTTCGCAGATATGACTGCCGATGAGCTCGCCATTGTCTTTGCTGGCGCGCCAATACCATTTTCCATCCCAAGCATGCAGATTGACCGCCTGACGAATTTTCGCGGCTTCGCTTTCGCAAAATGTGAATTCTTCGGTCTTGCCGGCGAGATGAGCGATTGCAAAAAAATCACTCAAAATTTTGTGGAGAAAATGCGCCAGCCACACGGATTCCCCACGCATCTCATTCCCCACGGCGTTGAGACCGTCGTTCCAATCGTGATCACCGATGAGGGGCAAGCCCCGGGAACTGCGCCATGCCAAAGACCGCTGCAGGGCCAGCTTGCAATGCTGCCAAAGCGTAGCCGGCACCGGCTCATCGACAAAAGGGATTCTTTCCTCTAAGAATGAAGTGTCACCGGTTTCTTTGACATACTCGATTATCACAAACGGCAGCCAGAGTAAACTATCGCTTGCCTTGTTGTGCATGCCGGTTTCAGTCAGCGGGTGCCACCAATGATACACCGAGCCGTCTTTGAATTGATGCGCTGCATGCAATCGAATTTGCTCGCGCGTTTGGGAAGCATCCAAAGGCAGAAAAACTTGGCTGTCCTGCAATTGATCACGAAAACCGTATCCGCCGCTTTGTTGATAATAAGCAGCACGACCCCACAAACGACAAGAAATGGCTTGGTACTTGAGCCAGGTATTGGTTAAAAAATTGAAGGCGTCATCCGGGGTTTGAACCTGACAAACGGACAGCCGACGCCGCCAGGCTTCCCGCACTTCCGCGAGGGCTTGCTGAGCATTCGGTATTGAACGATATTTTTCCGCGAGGGACACCGCCGCGGCCTCGTCATCCGCAGCACCGAGAGTAAAAACAACATGACGCGATTCACCGGCGGCAAGGTCCGTTTCAACATGCAGAGCCGCAATACCATCGCCCCACTTGCCTTGCGAATTATGACAGTTGTTGTTGCGCACAGCCGCGGGGGCAAGAATGTCTCCGTAATTTCCGAGGAAAAATCCTTTGTCACCGTCAAAATCGACCACTGGCTCGCTGGCGGCATGGAAAGCAATATGCGGCCAGTCGCGATTCCAGTGGCGGCCCTTTTCATCCGTCACTTCCCACAAGCGTTTGCTCGCAAATAGAATTTGCTTTTGGGCCTCAAATCGCGTTTCCAAAAAGGCTTTGTGAAATTCGCGGTGGCTGTCCGGTGCAAAACCTAAACACCATTCGAAGTAGGTGAACAACGCCAGCCGGCGGGGCTGCTTTCCGTTGTTCACGATCGTGACCAGCCAGACTTCGAGCGGTTCGTCCTTGGCAGCAAACAGCGTCCATTCGGTGTAAATATTTTGGTACCGCGTGGTGAGAATCGTGTAACCGAGACCATGTCGACATTCGTATGTTGCCGCTGGATTTTTCACCGGCTGATACGCGGCCGACCACAATTCGCCGCTATCGCGGTCCCTGATATATAAAAACTTTCCCCAATTATCCTGTACCAAATCTTGTTGCCAGCGGGTGAGGCGATTGAAGTTACTGTGCGTTCGCCAACTAAACCCGCCGCCCGCCTGTGAGACAATCAAACCGTAATCGCCGTTGGATATCACATTTACCCACGGCTTGGGGGTATCAGGCCGGGTAATAACATATTCGCTCCCGTCTTCGGTAAAATAGCCGTATTTCGTTTCAAATTTTCTACTCATACTTTACATTCTTTTAACATTGTTATCAGAACCCATTTTCTTCATTTCTTCGATTCTTTTTGTTCTCCCTTTACTGCGAGTCCATCACTACTATTTTAGCTAAAATGGAAAAGTTGGTAACTATTCAGGCTCTTGCATAAGGCAAAACAGTTTTGGGCAAAACTATTAACACCTTTCGGATAATTGTTTTGCCATTAATGGTCTTGACTCGATTTCTTCGCTTTCGACAATCCCTCTGAATAATGACAACAGTTGTCATCTGCCTGTTGAGAGTTATTGCAGACCGACGGATAAGAGATCAATGCTAATCCTTGCCGGTAGCAACGGCTGCGATAAAACTCTGGTGGTAGGCCAGTGCTCGCATGGCGTGAAGCTCCGTCAGCCAAGCCTGTCAAGCTGGTAAGCCTCCGGTTGCGTTTCACCAGCATAGGTGATAACGTCTTATCGGCGTGTAGCGTTCAAAAAATCATCTTGAGCAGCGAGTGGAAGTCGAGATCTCTATACTCAATTGGATTAGTAGCTCATCTGCACCGTAGCCGGAAACTTGTCGAGTACAACCTCTGTCGCAGTGAACTGTTTATGCTCGAAGCCGTTCACATATACGGATTTCAGGTCTGCACTCCTTGGGGACTTGAGCACGATTTTCCCTGGCGGTATCTGCACGTTACCAGACAATTCGGCAAGCACTTTCGTGCCATCGCCCTTTATACTATAGTCCAAGAGGCCGTAGTGCGTCGGCAGCTTCTTCACCGCAATCCCCCCATCCCTTAGCCACGCCTCAGAAATTCCTGCGCCGAGCACCAGCGCCTCATCGCTTTCGCGCTCGTAAACAAACATGCTGCGCGCGGAACGAATGAAATCCGAGCCCACCCAGGTGTGCGGCATATCGCCGATATATTGCGGCGTTGTCGAGTCGCGCCACACCACCTCCCCCCAGTGGTTCCATCCCGACGGCCGCCGGTCGTTCATGAAAAACCAGAGGAGATTTTGCGCACGATCCTTTTGGTCAAGATACACAAAGGTTCCCACGGCGCGATGCTCGTACGGTGTATAATTCGTCCAGTTGGAAGTATTGCTAATCCTGTCCAAGCAATTTCGATAATACTTTTCAAAGGTATTGTGCAACAGCGGCTCCGGGATTTGACCCAGCTCTCCACCCGGCACGACGCCAACGGTCGTCGAGGTGGCATCGAAATCCCCCAGTTCGACGCAGCCCGGAATGTAGTCAATGGACTTGCTCTGGGTCGTCAGGCGTATGGAGTTGTAAAAGTCCTTTCTAAAGTCGTCGCGTTCAGCAGCAAACTCCCGCGCCAGTTCCTGGTGTCCGAGAATCTCAGCCATTTGTGTCGCATCTTTCAAACCGCGCAGCACGAAGAAATCATCCCAATAGGAGTGCATCGGTTTGGCCAGATAGCCTTCATGGCTGGCCGATTCCGGAACCAGCCCGTAGCAGGCGCGTTGTTGCGGTGTGCCGCTGCGATATATGTCCGTCTTGCGCTCCGCCCGCAGCGATTGAATGTAGCGAACCGTTCGCACCACGTTCTCCCACTTCCCCCGCAGCCAGGTGGTGTCGCGAGTGAAATGGAAGTACTGACTGATGAGATGGATGAACTGGCCGGGAGCGTCGTGCTCGAGCAGGGGGTCCGGACCGCGGGCGTCGATAATGGCCGGAATCAGTCCGTTCGGATTCTGGTATTTCGCATACCAGTCGATAAACTCCCGCACTTCTTCATTGATGCCAAATTGGAGCAGCGCCGAGCAGGTCAACGAGCCGTCGCGCATCCACGACCGCTCATAGTTGCGGGAACCCGGCTGGATGGAGGGGCCGTCCCGGTTGATCAAGATGTATGCGAGATTCGATTTGATGGTGTTGGCCACCGCCTGTGCCGAAGGGGGAAACGATATATCGACTTTTCCGATTTTTGCTTCCCAGAATCCCGCGGTTTCCGCATGCAAGCGTCCCACCAGCGCGCTGGCCTCTCCCGCAGACATGCCCGGCTCGAATTCCAAACGTTCCTCGTAAAACGGAACGGCAAGATAAATTTCTCGGGAGGCGCCGCGGCTGAGGTCGAAGTCAAACTCCAGCGCCGCCGAGGCCAGCCGGAACGAATCCACAGCAGCTTGCGTCGAAGGGAGGCGTGCTTCGCGGAGGTAGGCGGTGATTTCGCCATTGTCAAATCGCGTAGCCCCAAACGCCGACGGGCTTGTCAGTGGAATCACTTCCTTCCGGTCAACCTGCACCACGCCGCCAGCATATTTGATGCTGCCGATCTGGGTGGCTCCACCGACTCCATGAAAGCTCGCTGACTGCCAGGGTGGATTCACCTGAAATGGACGAATCGCCACAAACAATTTGCCCTGCTGTTGTACCGTAGCGGTGTTCTCGACGACGTACTTTACAATGAGGACGCTTCGGCCCGTGTCACCCGCAGCGAAGGTCTGCACGGTTAACCGCAGGCGATCGGCGTATTCCCATTGTACCTGAGGAATAGGAAGATAATCCTTCTCCAAAGAGGCGGTGGCCACGACATCGCCCCAGGTAATCAGCCGGTTATCCGCGTGGAGAAACGGCTCGAGAGTGAACCCGAGAGCATCCACTTCGATCATCCCTTGCTCACTGAGCAGGGCTTCCTTCCGATCTCCACTCACGCCCACAACCGTCCAGAACGACTGCTCTTTCAAAAAGTATTTCGGGTAATAACCTGTGGGCATCTCCTGCGCCAGTTGCGAAAAAAACTCATTGTAAAATTTAGAAAGCCCCGCCCGCTTGATTATCAGCTTCTTAAGCTCATAGCCGCGGCCCCTACTACTCTCAATGAGGGTGAGCTTTAAGTATCTTCCTTCGGTTTCAGGCAAAGCTACGTAGTCTAGGCCGCCGTCACCAGTCGAGACGGCATATATTTCAGACCAGTTCTTGCGATCATCCGATACCGCAACGCTGTAGATTTTGGCATAGTCAAGGTTTCCCCAATAAAGTACCAGCAAGCCGATCTCTCGCTTGTGTTTGAAATCGATGGTAAGCCATTCCTGTTTCTGGGCAGCCGTGCTACGCCAATGCGAGAGCGTATCACCGCCAGCGCTGAGCAAAGGTTCGCCACGTTGCATCGTGGAGGAGACCTCAATGGTAGCTGGCTCTGCCGCGCGATCTTCGAGAGGCTCGAATCTGAAATTATCGATCCAAAGCTTGCCTGGTCCGGCGTTGGTTCCGGAGACAACGAACTCAATCTGTTTCACGCGGCGCAGTTCGTGGCGCCCGGATGGCCCCCAGGCATAGGAAATATAGTTTTTCTTAATCTTGGTCTCGGTCCAGGTGCGCGGGTATTCGATGTTGATTCTGTTTACCCAAAAGACATTGCCCAGCGAGTCAAGGAGCTTGAACTCGAAATTGTTGGGACGCGCCTCGGCCCGCAGGTCGAAGAGGAATTGATAGTTGGACGGGAGGTCAAGCGTAACGTCCTTGCGTGCGATCACGTAGTGGTACCCCTCGGGTCTCTCAAAGTCCATCAGCATGGCTTTGCCGATTTTCCCCTCGCCACCGACAATGTTGAGCTTTGATCCGGGGCTGCCGCTTGCCGTCCAACCGGCAAGTATCTCAAAATCGTCAAGCGTCCGTACCTGTGAATGAGTGGGAAGCGGGGCATAGAGCACGAGAAGGGAAAAGATGAAAAGGCACCGCGGAAGGGTGCAGTTTGAGATCATGGATTCTCCTCTGGGTTAGCGTTGATTTATTTAAATCAAAACTTCAAGCCCAAACTAAACCGTTGCGTATTTTCCAACCGTCCATGATCCGTCCAGCCGTAATCGAAACGAAGTTGATAATTGCTCACTTCAATATTCAAGCCGGCGCCGAGCGCGAGGCCAACTTCCGAATCCTGCAGAAAGAGATTCTGATAGCCACCACGCAGGGAGATCATATCCAACAGTGTCCATTCCGCGCCGAAGCTCACGCTTTCTGTGTTATCATTTGGATGAAAGGCATCGACAGCGACTAGCACTTGCTGATTTTGACTGATCTTCGCTGGCCAGCTCAGTCCCACTCGGAACAACACGGGGAGATTGAATTTCTCGGTATAGAACACAGCCGGCAGGCTGCTGTTGTCACCATATTTATCTGGATCACTGTCGAAGAGAATGCGCAAATCCCGCCCGTCGTATTTCGCTGGCAGGCCAAAGTTAGAAATGCTGGCGCCAATGCGCAAGCCATTGGTCGAAATGCGATACACGGTTCCAACATTCATCGCAAAGGTGGAGAGTGAGCTATGCCAGATGGTTTCCTGCAAATAGCTCAGTTGAATGCCTACCGAGAAACGATCGGTCAACTGTCGGCCGTAGCCCAACCCTAGGGCGATATCGGCGACCGTGTAACGTTCGCCAGTGCCCAGCGGCTGCTCGACCGTGCGCACGTCGATTTCCCCGGAATTCAGCGCGGTGACGCTGAGGTACAGGTTCCCCAAGCTACCGATTTGAGAAAAAGCAGCTGCATAGTCATAGGTGATATCCGCAAGCCACAGGCTGTGTGTAAATTGCGCGCCATAGCCCTGGAGCATTCCAATCGCTCCCGGATTGTAATAGGCGGCGACGATTTCATCGTAGAGCGCAACACTCGCATTCCCCATAGCCGCGGCGCGGGCACTCGGCTCGATCAACAAGAACTGGCCGATGGTAGTGCCGGTTTTGCTCTGCGCATGTACGAAATGGCTCGTCCACAACATACTGAGAACAAGGAGGAGGAGCAAACGAAAAGATTTTGTTTCCATAGTCAGACTCATCACTAAGCTACCATAACTTTCACGCAAAGCCGCGAAAGCACAAAGATGTCGCAACAAAAATAATGTCATTGCGTGTCCCTTGCGTCTCTGCGAGTTTGCATGCGCTCTTCTTTAGTTGATTCGCCCCTAAAGGGTTACTACGAAACCTTACTTGATAATCGCGAACTTGCCGATGTGGCTACCCAATGCCTCCCCATCAACATGGAAAATATACAGGCCGGGCGCAACATCGAGGTTATCTTTGCTTCGCAAATCCCAAGCAACAAAACCATTATTGGAACCGTCGTGATATAGAGTTTGTACCAACTCACCGCGTATGGTATAAATGCGAATTGTGCAATTAGGAGTCAGATTGCGGAATTCCAACCGACGCTCGCCGCGGCCGGATATGGCAAAACGCTCCGCTTCAAAGCTAGCGGCACCCACATAAGGATTGGGCACGACATACGGTTCTGCTTTGATTTCCTCGCCGGCTCTTCCTGTACCAATGAATTGGGCTGTCGTTTTGAAAGAAAATACGTCCCCCGCGGTAAGAGGAAGATTGAGCACAAAGTGATACACATCGCCCTGCTTTGGTGGCCTAATCGGTCCGCGCAGGTATTGACCCGTGGTATCCAACTCAACGCGCCAAGTCTCTTGTTCGGGAATCGTCACGCCCGGAATCTCGGTCAAGATGGCAATGTATTCACCGGGTTTGCTGAGTGTTCCATCACGATCGGAATCGAACATACCGAACTTTAAGCGCATATCCCCGGTCGTGGTGTGCGCGACAACGCGAAACTTGGCCGGACGCGCGGGGCGACCAATGCCGAGGTTGACGGAGGTATCAATCGGAACATCGGCAAACGTTATCGTCAAATTTTCGGGAAATCCAGGTCGCCGCAGATTGATGAGCCGTCCGTTCTTGAACTTTTCACGGTCTGGGAGAGTGAGAAGTACGGCGTTCTGGAAAGTAACTTTGAGCCGCACATTTGTCTCGCTGGCGTTGGTAAAACCGGTCCTTGTGGAATCGACCACAATACTCCTTGGTGTGGTGATGATCGGCAGCAAGCCAGCACCGACCGGCCCGCTGCCTTTGCCATCCAAATCAGAACCGTTGGTAAACACGACGTTGCCGTCCGTGCTGTCGATCAAATCATAGAAGAAAGCACGGATACTGTCCGGCGAGTTGGCTCTGAATTTGATGTTGAAAACGTGATTGTCCGGCACCAGCTCGGAGTTAACCACATTGACTGCAACCGAGCCAATGCCCTGGCCCACTGTGTGCGTGACGTCTGAGGTGTTGGCTGGGACAAATCCAGGGACCTTTGGCTCGGGACGAACAGCCACAACATTCTTGGGTAAGATCGTACCCCCGCGTGGCGTGCGCGAAACCGCTATGGCATTTTCCGAGGGATAATAGTTGAGGGAATCGGAGCCATGATCATAAGCACAGACGGCATAGTAATAAAGTTGACCATTGGTGACCGTCGAGTCCGTGAAAGTGTGCCGGAGGCCGCTATCATTTCCCAAATAGAACGCCACCCCTTCAACGACCTGTTTTGAAAATCCTTTCATGCCGTTGATGCGGTCGAATTGCGCAATCGGACGGCCATTGCCGAGGGGGCCAGTGCCGCGTCCAGTGGTGATGACTCTGGGATCGCGAAATTCCGGATCGGTTGCCCGATAAATGCGATAGCCTTCAAAATCATCCTCCAGAGTCACCGGATCGGAGCCACGCTCTGCCAAATCATCCCACGACAACCGTACATAGCCGTCACCGGTTTCGGCAGACGCGGTCGGCATACTGGGCGGCGTGGCAAATTGATAATTGGCGTTATAAATTTTCTGCACCACCGTCACCGTCTCGCGCAACTCCTGCAAATCCGCGCCATAAGCCAGCGCCAAACTAAAGCGCTCGGTCTTACCGGCAGGCAGTGTGAACGGCCCGGAAGCGAAGAAAAAGCCGATGTTGTAGTTCAACACCACCGCCTGATCAAAACGCTCGGAAGGGACCGGATCGGTAAATTGCTCATACAAGAGTCTTGGCCAATTTTTGCTGCTAGCGGCATAGAAGACGATATCGTCCACTTCCTCACCGGAGAGACTGCGTATGCGATTCATCTTAAAGCCGGTCAAGCCGATCTGATCGGACTCGTGCAGATCCGTGCGATCGAAATTCGGCTCGCCGTTGGTGGGTATGCCATCACCCTCGCCGGAATCATTGGTGCCGAACACACCATCGGCGCCGGTGTCGTGCAATTCTGCTACCCAATCCAGATCCTCATCCCCGGTCCACCAACGACTGGAGCGGTACGCAGGGCGGGATTTAAAGTTGGTAAAAAAGAGGTTAAACTTGTTCTCATCGTAATTCGCCAAAATATAGTTTTCGATTTCCGGTTGGCTGGTCAAAAGGATTCCCGGCCCGCCATCGCGCTTCTCATCGATGATACCGTCATCATCATTGTCGATGCCATCGCCCGGTTTGCCCGGCGTTTCCAGATAGGCATATCCGAGATAGCCGGCGGGATAGCAGTTGGTGCCCAATCCGACACCGTGGCTGTATTTATCCCACGTGTAGGTAAGGTTTAGGCCGAAGGATTTGTCATAAAAGGCATTGTCATCATCGGATTCATAGATGCCGTCACACGAAAGGGCCGAGCCACCAACGCCGGAATCGAAGTATAATCCAAAGATGATATTCTCATTATAATCGGTCGTGCTTTCGTTGGTGATGTCGTAATGCCAAAAGATGACGTTCTGCGCTTGCGGGTTGGCCCATTGAAAGCCGCGCACTTCCACGCGCAAGCCGAAGCCGCGCCGGCTGGGATCGCGGCTGTCCGGATAATAGTCCCAGGCATCGTAGAAATCATCATCCATGACCATGAAACTCTCCTGGTCGGCATTGGGACGCTTGCCAAAATAGCCGTTCCAACTGCCGCGCCAACCGGGATCGTCCGGATCGTTTTCTTTGTCCGGCCAAGAGTCCGGCCAGGTACGGGGATCGTTGCTCACAGCCGGCGAGCGTCCCTTGTTGATGTTGGGATCTGCTTGAAAATACCCGGGGCGCGGTTCAAAACGCATGATGCGATTCTTGGTGGGGCTTTCGGCCTGACGCTCGCGATAGCCGGTTTCCATGATGATGGCTTCCTCGCCATTGCGCTGTTTGATCTTTGCGAGCACAAACGGCGTGACACCATCGCTATAATTCATGCCGCTGCCTTTGGGCGCTTCCACTGAATGAAAAACGCTCAAATCGACATTGCCGGGATCGGGCGGATAATTGCCGACCATGCCGTAGTTCCAGAACTCGGTGCGGATGTTGTTGGCATCGTGAAACCCGCGACGCTCGGCATCGACGCGGCCGCGTTTCTCCTGCGGTACCACGGGTTGCAATTGCGCATACGCGCAAAATGCACTCAAAGCAATGAAATTGAACAGAAGCCTTACAATTAGGCAACTCATAGTCAATTCTCCCAATTAGAATCTTGGGTCATAAGCAAAAACCTTTAGAGTGAAGAGTTCAGCGTTATTCCGATCTCGATTCGCCGCGGCGGATACAACCGCAACGGATTCAACAAAGTTCCGCGGTCGCCAATCGGATTCAATGAATAGAAGGCGCTGCCGGTATCACCGAATACAAAACCACTGAAGGCAAACTTGGCATCCAGCAGATTGAAGGCGCGGGCGAAAATACTCATATCCATGCCGGCGAAGCGGAAAAATTTTTCGGCGCGAACATCAACCAGCACGAACGAAGGTTTGCGCCCGGAATTTCTTTCCAAATTGGCGCCAAATCCACTGCCAACCGCCGGGGTGTAGGGCTGGCCGCTGCCATAACGAATGACCGCACTCATCGAAAAGTCGCTCGGTTTTGAGACGGTGATGGTCGCATTCAAAGTATGGCGTTGATCCCAATTCAATGGAATCTGCTCGGGGCGGGGATCTTGTCCCGCTTCGGCGCGCGTGGCGGTTTCGCGAGGATCGCTGGAATTGCCCTGAGCGCGCTGCCAGGTATAATCCAATGTCGAGCTGACAACCCCGAGGCGGCGTTGATCGAGCGTAATGGTAAATCCGGTGGCACTACCAAAATCGACATTGGTCAGCCGGGCGTATTCGGCATTGGTATAGGTGGAAATGAATTCGACGCCGAGCAAATCGCGAATATCTTTGTAGAACATACTGACATCGAGGCCGAGAAAACTGGTCAGCGCGTGCTTGTAGCCGAATTCATACTGGGTGGTGCGCTCCGGTTTGATATCAGGATTGCCCAATACGCCGTAGCTAATGCCACCAGCTTGTAGCTCGTTTAAAATGTCATAGTTTGCATTGGAGAAGATTTGGCCGAGCGCTGGCATTTGATAAAAATGCCCATAGGCAAAAAAGACCGAGGCGTCGGCTGTAATCGGGTAGGAAACGCCGAGTCGAGGGGCGAGTGAAGCTTTTCTACTGGTCGATTTTGGCGGGGTCGCATCCGGCACCTCATCGCCGGTGATGTCAATCGCATTGGCCGGATTCTGTAGATCGCCGGGAATGGTGGCGCGCGCATCAAAATATTCCAGACGCACACCCGCTCGGACAATCAAGTCTTTCCATTCCAACTGATCCTGTGCGTAGGCAGCCAGAGATACCGGCTCATAGGCGACCATGCCGGGGAACTTGGGGGGCCGAGAGGAAAATGGCAGCAATTCCTCGCGACCGGTGATCGTATCAATGGCAGCGACGATATAGCCCGGTGCGCCGAATTCAACTTTAGAGAGTTGAACCTCGGCTCCGGTCTTGATCAAGTGCTCACGTGTCACCTGGCTGGTCACCGCGCCTTTAAAGAGCAAGCTATTGGTCTTTTGTTTGAATCGGGTAAAGTCCACACCCTGAACGACTGCCGTTCCCAGCTCGTAGGTATCGTCACTACGAGGCGGGCCGGCTTTAACATATCGCGGATCAAAGACATCCTCATACACATAGTCTTTATAATCGAAATAATTCTGGCGAACGCTGAGATTATAGAAGGTTTTGCTCGACAGCGTATGGGTCCAATCAACACCATGGACCAGGGAGAAGGTGCCTTGCGTCGGCATGCCGTCCGGATTGAATCGAAAGGCCAAATTGGCGCGCTTTGCCTTTATGTCATTAAGGATGGCCTGGTAACTCACTTCCAGGGCCTTCCAGGGGCGAATAGTGAGCTTGGCCAAACCGGACCATTCGCGATTATAACCCAAGGGCAATTCTTTTGCGTCGCCGGTGGGTCGGAAAACTTTTTGCTGAAAATCGGAGCTATCAGTGGGGACAAAACGTCGGGTAGCGCACAAATAGCCATTGTCTACAAAGCGCCGGCCGCTCAGAAGAAAAGTCGTTTGCGGTAAAAAAGTCGGACCACTTAAGCTGATCTGGTAATTCTGGCGAGAAAAAGGTGCAAATTGATCTTCGCCAATCTTGCTAGTACCGACAATATCGGCGACTCGTTTGTCAGCGGTGTAAAGATAATCGCTGGCAAAGATCTCCGCGTTCCATTGAAACTGGTTGGTCCCACTCTTGAGCACGGCGTTCACCACACCGCTCATCGCCTGCCCATATTCGGCATCGAACGTACCGCTGATGACTTGCACTTCTTGTAACAACGACCGATCAATACGGAGCGTGGAAGAATTATCGTAGGCGTTGTTTACAGTTACACCATTGATTTGATACTGCACTTCTCCGAGCCGTCCACCCCGGATATGCCCTTCGACGACGCCGGCCTGCAAATTGACCACGTCGTTCAGTTCTTGCACCGGCAATTTTTCAATGTCTTCCTTTGTCACCGTGGCCATTGAGCTGGTGAGGTTTACTTCGACCACCGGGCGCTGGGCGACAACGGTCACCGCCTCCGCCTCAATTAGACTCTGCTGCAGCTCGGCATTCAATGTCCTAGTGTTGCTGGTAGTGATGAGAACTTCCTCGACCACCAGCGTTTGAAAGCCAATGAAGCTGAATTGCACTCGATATTTTCCCGGGGGTATGTTGATGATGCTATAATAACCGTCCACATCTGCTGCTGCGCCAAGAGTCGTGCCGACGAGGAAGACGTTAGCGCCTGGAAGCGGCTGATTCTGCTTATCCATTACCCGCCCGGCCAATTTGCCGGTAGTACCAGCCAGCGCATTCATGGTTACGGCCAGCATCAACAAGCAAAGAATACCGGCCAGCGGCAAACTCCTTCCGCTTTCCGGCAACTTACGACAAACGGTTGTTGTGCCGATAAACATGGTTTACCTCTGTACCATACAAGTCAATTAAGTGCCCAGTGACAAGTGATCAGTGATCAGTGATCAGTGAACGCTCACTGATCACTGACCACTGAAAATCAATCACTGCCTATTTGAGGACCATCATCTTGCCATACAGCGTTGCCAGCGTCTTTTTCGTTGTCTCTGAGGTAACCTGCAAACGATAGAAATAGACGCCCGAGCTGAGATTGCTCGCATCGAACTTGGACTCTACTCCGTAACCTGGCTGCTGCAAGCCTAACGGAATGATGGCGACACTACGGCCGAGAATGTCGTACACCTTCAAAGTGACAGAACCAGGTTCAGGCATGGTGTAGCGAATAGTGGTCGTGGGGTTGAAGGGGTTTGGGTAATTGCCCAGCAGAGAGAATGTTTTCGGCAGGCCATTGTCTGGGCGGTTTTTCACACCGGTGATGACGGTAGCAGGATCCATATAGGCCCAGGCCGGCCCGGCATTCCAACTGCCTTCGCGCATCCACCAGGTACGGGTACCATAATTGTCTGCCGGGTTGAGGAAATTATCTCCGTCAAACAGGGTCGCACTGAGGAACAACACTCCATCACCCCGATCTACCGGATAACCCAGCTTCGTCAAGTCAATCGCCAACTCTATCTGATAACCCTCATCGGCATCATTAAAGTTATTCACCGTAGTGTTAGGCTTCATCGCCACAGCCGCCTGTGAGGTCTTGAACGAATCAACCAAAACCACCAGATAGTCTTGCTTGATGAGCGCACCGGTAGAATCAAACCGCACCGTCAACTCGCGGCGCTCCAAATTGTGATCATCCGGATTGATCGCCGCACGATCATTGATGATGAACTGAATACCATCCCATTGATCACGATTGTTGATGCTCCATACCGCTTGGTCACGCACATCAACTCCTAAGTACAGCTTGTCCCCTTGGAAAAACCACTTGATGCTCGCATCGCCACCATCCAGTACCGATGCCGTCACATCCCCTATCTTGGGCTGAAATTGACCACTGCGATACGGCCCTATGCCAGAATAAGAAGCCCGCAGCGCATCATCCCCATACCGAATGTCAAGCCCCGGCGCATTTTGCCAGACCGGCTCATCAAGCTTGCCGTCGATGACCGGCGCCGCATGATTGGCCGCATTCGGGATTATCACTTCCGGACCCACCTCCGGCACCGACCCGGAATTCACCGTCACATCCGGTCGCGCATATATCCGTATCACATCATACGCCGAAGCATTGCCCCACGGCCCCTGCCACCAGGTGCGGTTGCCGCTGAACTTGCCCGGCTGTAACGGCCACTGCCAGTCCGCATCATAAATCGAAACATTGAACTCGACAACGTCGCCCTCACTCTTGGTAACATCATAACCTCGCGGCGTGAGATTGAACTTAAACTCGGTGGTATACCCTTCATCTATGGTCGCATCAGAATTGGAAAGCCCTTGCACCGTGGTCACCGCATCCCACACGCTGCGATCGCCCGAGGCCCAGCCGAAAAATCCCGGCAGCTTCCCAACCTCCCCCAGCGTCGTGTCCGCCCAAGTCTCAGTAACCCAGCCATAAAAATACTCAAAGGGCGGCGCCGGGCGGTCAGCCTTCGAATGATCCCGCATGTTCATCAAAAAGCCATCAAACTTGTTGAACAAACCGCCACCCACTGAGCTATCTTTCACCACCGCCGCCATATAAAGAGTGTTGCCATCCACCAAAAACTTGAGTACCGCATCGGTCGGATCGCTCGGCGGCACCCCAGCCTCGTTATACCAACCACTGCCCGGAATCAGACTCGTGCTTTTACCATGTTGTATACGTACCGCCTCCGCCTTTCCCCAGGCCGGCTCATCCAATTTACCATCCAGCGTTATAGCCGCTCCTGCCGTGCTTCGCGCCCAAATCACATTCGGACGCTCAAGTATCGTTAGCGGCGCTCCGTCGGGAACGAAGGTGCTGGCATCCATATAGGCCCAGGCCGGCCCGGCATTCCAACTGCCTTCGCGCATCCACCAGGTACGGGTACCATAATTGTCTGCCGGGTTGAGGAAATTATCTCCGTCAAACAGGGTCGCACTGAGGAACAACACTCCATCACCCCGATCTACCGGATAACCCAGCTTCGTCAAGTCAATCGCCAACTCTATCTGATAACCCTCATCGGCATCATTAAAGTTATTCACCGTAGTGTTAGGCTTCATCGCCACAGCCGCCTGTGAGGTCTTGAACGAATCAACCAAAACCACCAGATAGTCTTGCTTGATGAGCGCACCGGTAGAATCAAACCGCACCGTCAACTCGCGGCGCTCCAAATTGTGATCATCCGGATTGATCGCCGCACGATCATTGATGATGAACTGAATACCATCCCATTGATCACGATTGTTGATGCTCCATACCGCTTGGTCACGCACATCAACTCCTAAGTACAGCTTGTCCCCTTGGAAAAACCACTTGATGCTCGCATCGCCACCATCCAGTACCGATGCCGTCACATCCCCTATCTTGGGCTGAAATTGACCACTGCGATACGGCCCTATGCCAGAATAAGAAGCCCGCAGCGCATCATCCCCATACCGAATGTCAAGCCCCGGCGCATTTTGCCAGACCGGCTCATCAAGCTTGCCGTCGATGACCGGCGCCGCATGATTGGCCGCATTCGGGATTATCACTTCCGGACCCACCTCCGGCA
This sequence comes from Caldithrix sp., assembly GCA_020722685.1. Next base: position 20,672 of record DYKH01000072.1, read on the forward strand.
CCGACCCGGAATTCACCGTCACATCCGGTCGCGCATATATCCGTATCACATCATACGCCGAAGCATTGCCCCACGGCCCCTGCCACCAGGTGCGGTTGCCGCTGAACTTGCCCGGCTGTAACGGCCACTGCCAGTCCGCATCATAAATCGAAACATTGAACTCGACAACGTCGCCCTCACTCTTGGTAACATCATAACCTCGCGGCGTGAGATTGAACTTAAACTCGGTGGTATACCCTTCATCTATGGTCGCATCAGAATTGGAAAGCCCTTGCACCGTGGTCACCGCATCCCACACGCTGCGATCGCCCGAGGCCCAGCCGAAAAATCCCGGCAGCTTCCCAACCTCCCCCAGCGTCGTGTCCGCCCAAGTCTCAGTAACCCAGCCATAAAAATACTCAAAGGGCGGCGCCGGGCGGTCAGCCTTCGAATGATCCCGCATGTTCATCAAAAAGCCATCAAACTTGTTGAACAAACCGCCACCCACTGAGCTATCTTTCACCACCGCCGCCATATAAAGAGTGTTGCCATCCACCAAAAACTTGAGTACCGCATCGGTCGGATCGCTCGGCGGCACCCCAGCCTCGTTATACCAACCACTGCCCGGAATCAGACTCGTGCTTTTACCATGTTGTATACGTACCGCCTCCGCCTTTCCCCAGGCCGGCTCATCCAATTTACCATCCAGCGTTATAGCCGCTCCTGCCGTGCTTCGCGCCCAAATCACGTTCGGACGCTCTAGAGTTTGACCCGCTGCGGCTATCGCCAAAGCGAAAACCATCCCTCCAAGCATTGTTACGATAACTTTTGCTTTCATAATAAAAGCCTCCTATTGGATTATGAGTTGATTAAGGTTGAGAGAACCTATTCAGTAACTCAACGGCCTGTAAATTTATCGCTTGAAGCATGGCGAATATTACACCATACGCTCCTCGTGACACAATCACCTCCCTTCGCATTTTGAGGCCATCACGTCTTAGACAAGTATCTGCATTCGGGGATGGCCGTAATAGGGCTTCCGACAAAAGCCAAAAAGGATTAGCTCAAAAACTTTTGCAGAGAATTACCTCATAGCTCCTCCTTACATTTGGTTAGAGGTTCGTTAAGGAATTTAAAATATGGTTCGATTTGCAGCGTTGGTACAACCGCACGAGCCACCCACAACCAATCCGGCGGACAGCTCTTCCACGTAAGGGCTGCTGGCATCCACTTCGCCGGTGATCATTTTGAGCAGATAGCGCGTGGCTTTGCTGCCCAATTCAACAATGGGAACATGCACGGTAGTCAACCGAGGAGAGAGTAATCGGCTGAGAAAAATATCATCAAAGCCGACAATGGCCACGTCCTTTGGGATATTGATGTTCGCATTCTTGGCAGCTTCGTAGGCCCCGACGGCCATCATGTCGTTGGCGGCAAAAATTGCCTCCGGTTTTTCAGGTTGGCTCATGATGCGCATAAAACCATAGTAGCCGGACTTGGCGGTAAAATCCCCCGCGACTTCAAAACATTTCTGTGCCGAGAGATTATTTCTTTGCAGCGCATCGTAATAGCCGCGATACCTTTCTTCCGCGTCGCAATTGCCTTCCGGTCCGCGCATCATGCCGATGTTTTTATAGCCATGACCAATCAAATGCTCGACGATGGCAAACGCACCCTGATAATTATTGATGCGAAAGCTAACGGCATGATCCAAATCCTTCCGACTATTCAGCAACACCATGGGCCGCTTGCTTTTGTGGAGAATGCGCACCACCTCTTTGTGCATCTCCGGGGCCATGAGGATGAGACCGTCCACACGGCCGCTGCCCATGAACTCGGTCAGGGTCTCGACAATGTTGCGCTGATTGTGCGAGCTGGAAACCATCACGTAGCGATTAGCTCGATAGGCTTCTTCATCAATGCCGCGAATGATGTCCATAAAGAACTCATCCACTAATTCCGGCAAGATGACGCCGATGGTATCGGTCTGTCGAGTGGACAGGCTGCGGGCGATAGGATTGGGTTTGTAGTTGCATTCCTGTGCGATTTGGAGGATTTTTTGTCTGGTTTCTTCCCGCACCGCTCCATTGTTGTTGAGGGCGCGCGAGACAGTGGCGATGGAGACCCCGGCTTTCTTGGCGATTTCGTGGATATTAATATTCAACGAGACGCCTTTCCTGTAAACGTTTCCTATGCAATTTAAGCCTGATTTTGGTCATTTGTTACATTTATTGTAAACGCTTACATCACCATACAAGATAATAGAAGAGAATCAATTTGTCAAGAACTTTTTCTATAAAGACTCAAAAAAAATCAATACTGCGGGAAAATAAGAGAAGAGAAGCCACCAAGTCACCAATCACGCCATCGGCGGATGCGCCTTTGGCGCAGACACCAAGGCGTTTCTTGCTCACAAAGAACAAGCCTTGTCTTTTATTCTTTGCCAGAGTGTCTTGGTGGCAAGGCTCGCCCCGGAGTTTAGCGTCAATTATAGAGAGGTGTGGCCGGATTTCAGTCACTCTTTCAATCCCCCAAGAAGAATCCCTTGGATGTAATACTTTTGCAGCAGGAGAAAAACCAAAGCGACGGGAATGATGGTGATCACCGAGCCGGCCATCATCAGCGCTGGGTCTTGTACATGCTGCCGCACCAAATGACCGCACTGGAAATCCCTGTGAAACAGAAATTAAGCGAGATGTGTGTCGCACTTTATTCCAGCAAAGATTATGAAGCAAGCTTTTGCTTGGTTTAGTGCAAATGGGGACCTGCAATCCTATTTATTAAAAGGCCCGGTACTACTTCCGGGCTTTGCTATTTTATTGCCCACAAGTCATATGGTAAAACCCACAAGAGATAGGACACCACAGAGGGAATGTCCCGGGGACATCTCTCGTTGAAATTTATGGTAGTAAGGTCATCTTCTGAGTCTTAACAAATTCTCCGGCCTGCATTCGGCATAGGTATATGCCAGCCCCGACTTCCTTGCCAGAGCTATCTTTGCCATTCCATTCAATGGAGTGATAGCCTGCTGACATCTGGGAATGTATGAGAGTGATGATTTTTGGGCCGTGAATATTATAGATATCCATCCGGATGTGGTTTTCTTCAGGCAATTCGTATCTTATAAAAGTCACTGGATTAAAAGGATTAGGGAAGTTCTGCTGTAATGCGTATTGTTGTGGTACATCCGTTTTTGAATCATTCCATGCTACCGGCTTTGTCCAATGACCGCGAACCCAGTCCATCGTGCTAAAGGCAGATTCTACACCCCAGTTGTTCACTGTTTTCATCTTGTACTGAACCATGTAATATGGATAGGTGGTTTCGATATCATAGTCATCGTACGAGGTGGTTGAAGGACTTACAGTAGTCAGCAGCGAAAAAGCTCCGTAATTATAGCTCCGATAAATGCTGAGATGGTCGACGCAAACATCGGTTACTTCTGACCAGGTAAGCCTTGGCATATTATTGACAGCCGTAACATCAAAATTTTGGGGTGGAATGAGGTTCTCGAATTCAGAGGTATCAGGGTCAGGATCGTACTCTCCCCGCAAATACATCCAAACTGACGCCGAGTTGCCGAGATCCTCTGTGAGAGATGGATCAGCGTAGAACTTATGTGTGGTGTTCGAAAAATAGATACGAACATCTCCCGTGTAAAGAGGGGGATCATTGACATCGCGATAATTGCAGTCTCGATAATCAAAATAAAGGTTATACCAATTTCCACCACTTTTTACGCTTATCTTGTAATTGGCGTAGGCAACGCTGTCTTCTGAGCAGCCCACATCATCGACATAATCTAAAAACCAGTCTTGACCATAATGCCTAAAGAAGTGATAGTCATTTCCTACGTCTGGAAAATGCATGCTAAATCTGCCCCAAGTTTTATCCGATACGGCCTCAATCTTCATGGAATCATTTTGTACTGGATCTTTGGAATAAATCAATAGCTCCCCACAAATTCGTTGCGCAAATGCGGGGCTTTCCCAAACTACAAATAAGAGAATGAGGTATCCTGTTTTCCTTCCTAAACTTGCCAAAATTGCTCTCATCTTTAGCCTCCATTCGTAAAAGTGAGATAGTATCTTGTTTAACGCACGATGAAATAATAGGAGAAATTGGTGCCGACAAAAGCTCGCCTGTCCGAGGTGATTACCGGAACGTTATCAAGATCGGGTATGGTCCTCGCTCCCGTAACATAAAAAGACCTTGAAAATTTTAAGGTACCGTCCTTGTGAAAAACAGCAAAGTTTGCTCCTCCTGAACTGACATCGTTGTTTCCGCCGACCATACTTATGTAAATATCGCCATTTATATCGATGACCGGTTCCATATATGCCCAAAGATTCTCCTTCTTCCACATGATCTTTCCGTCGTAATCCAAGGCATACAATGCTGTTGCATGTTGACCTACAGCGTGAAGAGCGCCATCCCATCCTATTGAGACTCCAGGGCCAATATGTGCAATAGCATCAATAGAAGTCTGCCATCGTAAACTTCCGTTGGCTTGCAAAGAGAATACGCTGCCCGAAGTAACGAAATAGATATTTCCCTCATTATCTACCGAAGGACTGCTTGACTCATCTGAATACCCATAGCTCCATTTGACGGTGCCGGTAGTATCCACGGCATAAAGCCCGGTCTTTGATACCGCAACATAAAGAGTCGTCCCATCCGGAGACATGGCGGCCTCTGGAGCAAATCGACCTTCGAGCTTGCATTTCCACTTGAGGTTTCCTTCGGTAGTGAGGGCATACACATGCAACGTCCCATCCTCCGTATTCAAGCGTGCGGCAAAGTATAGAGTCTTACCATCCTTCGACAAGGCTGATATGTGAGGCCATTCTATACCCGCTTGATCTCCTTTGAATGCCCACTTGAGTTCTCCGTCGGGTGTGAATGCACATATCCCGCCGCCACGAGCCTGATAAGCGTAGATGGTGCCTTCCGCGGTAACCAGTGGCGTGTACCAGAAACAGCCATCATATTTCCATTTGATCGAGCCATCTGAATTAGCCGCGATCAGCCCCACCGGCGAAGTAAAGTAAACGGTACCGTCTTCACCAAGCACCGCCTGCATGTGAGCATCCGACAAAGTATACTCAATCGTTCCCGCAAGAATTCCTTCCTGCGGCCCCACAAAAGCGCTTCTGCCAGTATGTTGCGGATCGTACAAGTAGGTGGGACAGGGAGAGTTGGCTAACGAAGGCCAGGGAATGGTGATTTGCGGATGGGTAACAAATCCTCCCTCTTGCTCGCCTTCGGAAGGCGGCTTTTCTTTGCCCGAGCTGAGCGGCTCTTTCTCTCGGGTGCAGTAGAGCAGGCCCAGAGTCGAGAGCACGACCAAAAAAGCAATTTTTCGGCACATTTTCTTTCTCCTTTCAACTTTTGTTGTCGCACAAAAGAACCTGCCCTCGGCACGACAAATCTTGGCCGATTAATCCCGGCAGAGGGCATTAAGAAAGAAAACGGTTTTTGCCGATCCGCCATAGTGACTGACATGCCTCAGAAATACTCCCCATTATCATCTCCTTATCGGAATAGAAGGCTAAGTCATAAAACCCGGCCCTGAAAAGGCCTAAGAGATTTGTTGTCCACTACCCATGAATTCCAATTCAAAGAACCTGTGAAGAGTTGCTAATATGCTTAGGTGGGTTGAACAGTTTCAATATGGAAATAACCCCTCATCAGAGTGTCACAACCTTGTGTGACGCAACTACCGCTACACGATAATGATCTTTTTTCACAAGATCAAGCACTTTTTCTGCCGGCGAGTGTAAGCGCAGAAATGGGGTGTGCATACTCCGACCGCAGGAAGGAATCTATCGATTCCGAATCTGCCAAGTTGGTCGAGTCCGTTGCTCACAGATTTCTCATCCGCCACTGGCGGATTCGAAATGACGTACTTATTCAGTCGGCTGAACAAGTACAAAAAGTCATCGCAGGTGGCTTTCTTCTCACTCTTTCAATCCTCCTAAAAGAATCCCTTGGATGTAATACTTTTGCAGCAAGAGAAAAACAAGAGCGACGGGAATGATGGTGATCACCGAGCCGGCCATCATCAACTCCGGGTCCTGGGTATGCTCTCCCATCAGGTTGGCGATCGCCACCGGCAAGGTGAACATCTCTTGCTTGGACATGA
>DYKH01000313.1 GCA_020722685.1 Caldithrix sp.
TCTCGCGTGCGACCTGCTGATGGGTCGCGACGAGTACGCGGCGCGGTGGATTAGGGCATGGCGGGAGGGGCGGAAAGCAGCAAGCAATTAAGAATCGTCATCAGCAAGGACGTATGCCAGTGAAAACGTCTCACCCACCCGTCCTATCGGTAGCGAATATCATCAAATCAAGAACGCGATGGATACTAATCGGGATAGTCCTGATGGCATTCGCGCTCAGACTGTGGGGCATTAACTTCGGCTTGCCTTACGTCTACCACGCCGATGAACCCAACTACGTCTTGATTGCACAGAACATTTTCAAGACGGGTGACCTAAACCCGCATGCCTTTTATTATCCCTCTTTATTTTTCTACATTAACGCGCTGGCATACGTACCCTATTACCTGATTGGCAAACTTGTAGGCAACTATTCCAGTCCCACCGACATCCTCGCGCCGACGATGCTCATAATGGGCACTGGACAATCCCTCGAACCCAGCACTTTTTTGCTGGGGCGATTCGTCACGGTCTTGTTTAGTTCGATTACCGTGTTGCTGATCTTTTACGTCGGACTACAGTTAACCAATGATGAGCGCGTCGGCTTGGTCGCCGCGGCAATGATGGCGGTCTCTCCAACAAGCGTGCAGCTCAGTCACTATATCACGCCGGACACTTTCGTAACTTTTTTCACTTTGCTTGCGTTCTATGGTGCCGTACAGATATTTCAGTATGGCAAAGCCGCACACTACATCTTGGCTGGCATCGCGGGAGGGTTAACCGCGTCAACCAAATACAATGCCGTGCTAATTATGCTCTCTCTGGTCACCGCACACTTCTTGCGGAATGGCATCAAGGGCTGGAGAGATCGCAATCTGTATCTCGCGCTAGGATTCAGTGTGGTTGCATTCCTCGTAGCAACCCCCTTTGCAGTATTTGACTTTCACACGTTCTCTTTTGACCTGTACAACATAAGCAAGGCTTATGCGACTGGGCATCCGGGGATGGAAGGGGATGCGCTCAAATGGTATGTCGTCTACCTATTGCAGGCTGAAGGGCTTGTAGTTTTGCTCGCGACAATGGAGATCATCCACGGCGTCTTGGCTAAGGACAAACCGCTTTTGCTAGTCTCTGTTTTCCCCCTCGTCTATTTTGCTTTCATTAGCAGTTTCGTGATCAGGAATGACCGCACAATACTGCCATTGATTCCTTTCATCCCTCTGTTGGCAGCATCTTGGCTCATCCACCTTCTCAATCACACACAGTCGCATGCAAGATATTCCCACTGGCTCGTGGCGGCAGTTGGGCTGGTCGGTTTGATTTGTCTGACAATCTCTCTCAGACAAAGCATTAGTAACGACATTCGTCTGACCACGGTAGACAGTCGGGAGACTGCACGGGTCTGGATTGCCGAGAACTTACCCATCGGCGCGCGGATAGCCATCGAAGCATACGCACCCTACGTTGATCCGCACCGTTTTTCCGTACATATTTCCGGCAGAATGATTGACCATCCGGCAGAATGGTATCGTTCCAATGGCATTGATTATCTCGTTTTCAGCCAGGGAATGTTTGGGCGATTTTACCGGGAACCGGATAAATACTCAGCCGAAATCGCGCGCTATGACGTACTGTTCCGCACTTTCGAAATAGTCAAAACCTTCACTGATGGCGGATACGAGATTCGCATCTACCGTGTCACCAAGCCATGAACAAGGTTAGGCATTCTCGGAACGCTTGGGCTATCAAAGACTCACGTCAAGTCGTCTTTGTGCTGATCGCCGCGCTGTACTGTATCCTCGCGAGCCTGTACGCCGTGTTGACACCGCCATGGGAATCGCCGGATGAGCCACCGCACTATGTCTATGTCGCCGAACTGGCACAACGCGCACGCCCCCCGCTTCAGTCCACCGTCCGTCAGACAAAGCGTTTTTACCTAGACTATGATTATCTCTCCTCAAACACTCACTGGTTTCATCCTGCCGTAGGATACATACCTGCCGCCGTGGTATACCAAGTTCTGAATGTCACCGCGCCCAACAGTCTACCAAAGAAAATCCCTCCGCTCAACGCCCTGGCTGGTGCGAAGGCGCTTGGTCCCGCCTACATCTTCGCACATTCCAACCCGACCCCATTCCAGATTTGGGGAGAGCACTGGGGACCTCTGGTCATCAGACTTGCCTTGATTCCATTCGGTCTTCTTGTCCTCGGCAGCGCGTACCGGATCGGTCAGATACTCGATTCCAAGGACAGAACACTCGGAATTGCTGCAGCAGGGTGGATTGCCTTCCTGCCGCAATTTGTGTTCATCAGCGCGACGATCCGCAACGATACCCTAGCCAACGCTCTTGGCGCACTAGTGCTACTGCTGGCAGTTTTAGTGCAAACTTCTCCATCAAAAAGCCATCACGCTTTGTTGGGCATCTTGATCGGTTTAGGAGCACTGACCAAGTATACGTTCCTTTACATTGCTCCTGTCGCCCTGCTGGCTGTTATCATAGCCAACCTACACTCGCCGCGCGACTGGGTCAAACCCTTGATGTTTATCTTGATACCAGCAGCGCTGTTATGGGGCGGCTACCATCTAGCCTTTGACGAAGCCCGCATCGCACTAGCGTACACCTTCTCAACTGCCCTGCGAATCAAGCCCGACACGCTAACATGGGACTACTTGGCGAGGATTCCGGTACCGCTGTTAATCGAACTGTTTTTTGCTCGCTTTGGATGGGCAGGTGTAGGACCCCAGGCGGCGTGGTCTCGGCTCGCGTTTGGAGCATGGAGTGTCGGCGCATTTGCAACAGCCCTCCAAGCCAAGCAGCTCTACCAGAGCTCTGATGCAAACCAGTCGCGAAGAATCATCCTACTCATGACCATAGCTTGGCTGTCTGCTTCGATTGGTGTTGTCCGCTTCAACCTGTCCGACTTTCAGCCGCAAGGTCGCTACCTATTCCCGGCTCTTGTCGCGTGGTCGTTGATTGGGTTCTGGGGGCTATGGCAAATGCTAACCCGGCGCGGCAAGGTCCTCGTCACGCTGGCTTCCACGACTGCCATGCTGACCTTCAATCTGTACGCTCTGTTCTTCACGCTCGTCCCCACCTACTACGCAACTCCCCGCTAACAGAGAGAGCGCCCTACCTCCGCGCCGCGTCAGCGGAAGAGTGCGCTCTTCTGGGAGCCATCTCGATTTTCACCTTGCACTTGGCAAACAAATCGTCGCGTCACGCACCGGTGCGCGCGGCACAGAGCGTACGGAACCACCCGGCAATGGCGCACTTTCTGGCAGGGATAGTTCAAAGAACAGCAACCGAATACGCTGCCCTTGACCACAATCCGCAGGAGCGGTAATCTTTGGCTTGGCAAGGCTAGATTGCTGTGCCCCGGAGAGTCGTGTGCCGCGCGTCAGGGGGGCATACGGCTTGGTCGCTGCGGGCGGCAGAGACTGAACATACTGCTTCCAATAGTTTCCCAGAGTAGTTATGCCCTGTGAATATGGATTGTCGGGAGGATTCATCCCAGACCAGAACAGATTGCCATTAAAGCCCTGAAGCCAAGAAGTACAGTTGCCGTACTCGTCTCTGGCAGAGCACCAGTGGGCATCGTTGTCCAGACTGAGCCAAATCCAACGTTGCACTAGCCGATTGCCATCAGCCGGATAACCTATGTTGGAATCTGTGTAATTCAAAAAGAATTCGAATGAGGGGTACATATAGTTATCGCGAACCTGCTCTGGCGTGAACTCGCCTGGCCTGACCCAGTCCGGCATCAGAACAGTGTACTCGGAAATGACCAACGGCTTGTTCTGTTCGCCGTGATCCTTCATCCATTGCCGTAGCGCGATAAGATGGCTGCGGGCAATCGCGAAATTCTTATTGTCCAAGACACTATAGGATATACCCATCGTTTCAGTCATCCCAGCTGGCACTTCTGCACCCCAGCAGTCGTCAGGGTAGGCGCTACAACTCTTTTCGTTCAACACCATTGCGTGGACGTTCCACACATCTACCGGCATCGTCTCGCTGTACGTCTGAGAATATGCATTCCAGATACGGTTAATATACTCAAGTCGAAGCGGCGTCGCTTGAATGACTCCACCGATTGCAGTCTGCGCGCTGGGATCCGCGCCTTTGATCCAACTACGAATCTCGTGATAGGCAACTGCATAAACCTCCGGTAGTATCTCGTCTTGGTGACCACCGGCATAATCTACGCGTTCGATCTCGTTGCCAATCATCCATAACATTCCGGGACGCGCGGCGGCGACTGCTTGAATCTCCTCACGGCTGGGAGACACCGTGTAGGTATAGGGAATTACATAGGGGCAAGTGACACACCAAGTCGTCCATGTGATGGGATTGGCTGGGTCAATCACTTTCCACTGCTTGACACGCACCATCGGAGAGTACTCTGTTCCGTACGGCTGCGGTGCGTTTAGCGTCGCCGTCCAGTCTACGTACCAACCAAAGCGCATATTGCTAACGCCGTAGG
>DYKH01000314.1 GCA_020722685.1 Caldithrix sp.
GGTGCCGATCATCTCTGTGGTTTCAGACAGGATCGCGGTCCCTCCCTGTGCGACCAGCCAATCCGCAGCCACGCCGACAAGCGGGTTTGCCGTTATCCCGGACAGGGCGTCCGAGCCGCCGCACTCAAGCCCGAGCACGAGCCGGTCCCACCCGCACGCTTCCCGTTTGAGCGCAGCAGCCTCGGCCAGCATGCGGCGGGCGATTTCGACGCCCTTGGCCGTTGTCTTCTTCGTGCCCCCCTCGTCCTGTATGACCAGGCTCTCCGCCCGCTTGCCGTAGGCCTTCACCTGCTCGGCGAGCTGCGGCGCCTTCATGACCTCGCAGCCGAGGCCCACGATCAGGACGGCGGCCACGTTCGGGTTCCTGAATATTCCGGCGAGGGTGCGGCCGGTGATTCCGATGTCAGCAAGTCCACGGCCGCAGCCTTCCGTGTGGGTGACGGCCTTGACCTCGGGCAGCTCCCGGCCGATGGCGTTCACGACCCCATTGGCACAGGAGACCGAGCTGATGACCATCACGTGATTTCGGACACCGCATCGTCCGTCCGGTCGCTTATATCCCAGGAAGCCCATCTCAGTCCTCCTCCCATTTCAGGTTGTGCGTGTGGACCCAGTCCCCGGCGTTGATCGCCTTGGAGGCAAAACCGATCTTTTCTCCATACTTGAAGACCGGCTCGTCTTCGGCCACCTCAACGATCGCTACCTTGTGGTTGCGCATGATGTCCTCGTTGGCCCTCACCTTCCAATCCCCGATTCCGGTGACAGGCTCGCCCGCCTTGATCTCCCGGATGGCCACGGCGATGTTGTCCTTCGGGTTTATGAGAATGGCGTTCGTCTCCATTTCACATCCCTTTTCTTTCATTGGTTCGTTTTCCTAAAGTTCAATGGGAAAGACTTAAAATTTTTAAGTTAAGAAGTCAGGGGCGGCTCCATCTCCGTCTTTGGGCTGTCTGGTTAGCCCTTATCAAGCAGTTCGATAATGGCTATAGCTGCTGCGATTAAAGCCGCTAAGGATGCAATGCCAGACCAAATCATAGAAATTCGAGCCGATGAGGCAGACAGCATCGCAGCATTGGCAGAGTTGATGGCAGCTTTTGTTAATTTGTCTGACTCTGTCTCCAAGCCGAGCAATTGGCAAATTCTACGTTCATGTTCCGGGGAGTCTGCAAATTGCCTTAATCGTTGCTCTATAGTCAACTGCCCACCGCCGAAATCAGAATTGAACTTATGAAACTCGTCTTCTGCAAGCTCTCGAAGTCTTTTTTCGTATTCAATTAAGTTCATAATTCATAGAGGGCTAGGGCTCCGCATAACCGACTGGCAATGGAGTGCAGCGGTATTGCGAGTCCGATTCGATGCGATTTTTATACCGTTTGGTGATTCGTTATTTTTTGTGTTTTTTGATTGTGTCCTCAATTTCTTGAATATCTTGTTTGTCCGCCAGATCCGCTTCATAAGCTTTTCGCCGGGAATCAAATTCGGCGTAGATTTCCCTGACTTTTTGTTCCATTTCCGTATTGGAGATTAAGCCTTTACCGGCAAGCACCTTTTTATCGTATAATTCCAGAATACGGTCCACGTTTTCTTTCCAGAAAGACATGGGAATATCCATACGTTCCTTGGCGCGCAGTTCGGCGGTTTCCAGAAAGATGACGACCAGCCGGTTCAGAGTGTCTATTTCATCTTTGCTGAGATAATTTTTGGCGATAAAAATATCCTGTTTGCGGACAATCGAGCCTTTCCACGAAGTGAGCGCCATATTTTCCTTTGACGCATCCGCTCTCGATATGATGATTTCGGCGGCTGTTTTGCCGGTGACGGCATAAAGCAGTTTGTTCTGTGTTTCGGCAAAAAACATCTGCGTGGCTTTGTCTGTCGGGTCATAATCGCTGCTTAAGGCAAAAAGATCCCGGAGTTTCTGGTAAAAGCGTTTCTCGGAGGCCCTGATATCCCGGATGCGTTCCAGCAGCTCGTCAAAATAATCCGGGCGGCCGTCTGGATTTTTCAGGCGCTCATCATCCATGACAAAGCCCTTGACCATGTATTCCTTGAGGTTGCGGTTGGCCCAGATCCGAAACTGGGTTCCCCGCTTGCTCCGCACCCGGAAGCCGATGGCCAAAACCATGTCCAGGGCGTAAAAGGTGACCTTGTATTGTTTGCCGTCGGCGGCAGTTGTTAAGTAATCCTTAACAACTGAATTTGGCTCTAATTCCCCCTCTTTCAGGATGTTGGAGATGTGCATGCTGATATTCGGCACCGAGGTGTCAAAAAGTTCGGCGATCTGGTTCTGGTTCATCCAAACCATGCCGTCTCTGGCGTATAAGGAAACAGAGGCTTTCCCGTCAACGGTGTTGTAAATGATGATGTTTTTTTTGTCGCCGCTCACGCTGTTTCCCCTTCCACGATGGCGATCTCCTCTTCCGTGAGGCTGTAAAGTTTGTAGACAAATTGTACAAATTCCCTCTTCGTAAGAATATGGACAATCCTACATTTGTACAATTTGTCAACAACGTCCCACTTTCTCTCCAGGAAGCCCATCTCAGTCCTCCTCCCATTTCAGGTTGTGCGTGTGGACCCAGTCCCCGGCGTTGATCGCCTTGGAGGCAAAACCGATCTTTTCTCCATACTTGAAGACCGGCTCGTCTTCGGCCACCTCAACGATCGCTACCTTGTGGTTGCGCATGATGTCCTCGTTGGCCCTCACCTTCCAATCCCCGATTCCGGTGACAGGCTCGCCCGCCTTGATCTCCCGGATGGCCACGGCGATGTTGTCCTTCGGGTTTATGAGAATGGCGTTCGTCTCCATTTCACATCCCTTTTCTTTCATTGGTTCGTTTTCCTAAAGTTCAATGGGAAAGACTTAAAATTTTTAAGTTAAGAAGTCAGGGGCAGCTCCATCTCTGTCTCGTCAACTAATAATATGATATACGTCCCCAAATTTCCACGTCCCCAAATTTCCATATTTTTACCGCGAACGATCCGCGTAACCGTATGGCAATGAAGCGCAGCGGAATTGCGAGTCCGAGTTGACGCGGTTGTCCGCGCTAGGAAATTCTCTCAACCTTGATGTTAAGAATTGCGGCTATCCGTTTCGCCATTGCCGGTGTGAGCCTGCGCTTGCCTCTTTCGTAATCACTGATCATATTTTGGCGTACATCCAGCTTTGTCGCAAGTTGTGCTTGAGACAGATTTGCTTTGAGTCGGGCAGCGGCAAGAAGGTTACCGATTCTATTGGACTGCATTTCTTTCCAAAAATCAGTTTCTTCAACTGCGAGACTGTCCGAATTATCGAAAGTCAAAATGCTCACTTCGAATTTTTTTTTAATCCATTCAATGAGCTCGTCAACCTGCTCACCATGAAGGGATATCTCAATACGGGGCTTTTTCACGAGAGCCAACATAGTACACCTCAATTATGATTTCCCTTTGACGATAAGTCCAACATGCCACATAGCGATAATCTAAATGACAGTGGTATTTATCATTCCCCAAGGGTGAAAAATTATGCCAACTTTTTTGAATTGGTCCATCAGCCTTGAGGTCTTCAATCAGTAAAAATAGCAGCTTACGGATGTATTCGGGAAGCTTTTCAAGTCCGCGAAGGGCTTTCTTTTTGATTCTGACCTCATATTTCATTAGGTTATAATATTACCATATATGGTTATAATCAAGAATTTTTTGTAAGGGGCGAAGGGCGGGCCTGTGTAGGCGCTGGTTCGAAGATCACGAAAGCCTGTTTCTCGTCCATGCGGGACTCCTGCGGCAATCCAAGGGGAAAGACTTAAAATTTGATTTTAAGTTAAATAGTGGGGGGCGGCTCCATCTCTGTCTCGTCAACTAATAATATGATATACATCCCCAAATTCCCGTCCCCAAATTCCCCGTCCCCAAATTCCCCAAATTCCCCAAATTCCCCAAATTCCCGTCCCCAAATTCCCAATATGCAGAACTTCCTGAATCTTCGAACGCAGAAGTCAGGTGACAGGCAGGGCTTCCGATGACTTCAATAAAGATAATTAATTTTAAATTTTTCAAAAATCCGCTAAAACGACGCGGCCCTGGCTGTCACCTGAACTGAAAGGTTGGGGCAGCACTATTCTCCGTACACGATAGTTTTATCTCTTGCGTAGATGGCGTAAAGAAAGTGCTGAACGGTATGGTCAATGTGATGCACTTTGGTGATGCCACCATTTCTCATTGCGGCATCAACGCCGGCATCGCCAAAAGCAAACATGCCAAGGAATGCCATGTTACTTGATTCTCCCTTTCTCATCGGTTTGGAATCCTTATCCAGTGCTACTGATAGATATTGTGCGGGAGATGTTATTTCGGTATAGACCACGCCTGCAACCGTTGGCCCACCGGGGAATGCATTAGTTGCGCATCCCGAAGTGAAAAGCAGCATGCTGTCACGGGCGGCGTGAAAATGTATCAAAAGCGCCGATTTAAAGATGCATGAT
>DYKH01000073.1 GCA_020722685.1 Caldithrix sp.
TGGGAGAGTTCTCCTACATATTGTGTTAAGAAAGAATTTGCCAAACTATAGTAATTCGATTAGGTCCTTTCCGCAATGCGCCCTTGCAGACAGGCAAGCAATTAAGGCGGGTAGTCTCTTGAACTGAAAGCTCAAAGGCGTTCTGTCACTGTTTCCCCCGCGGTCTAAGAAACGTAACGTCTTTGCCGGCGCGGTTGGACTATCTTCCCCGGGGCAAACACTTTTCCGAGATAGGTTCAGCGGGCGTTTGCGCCATCACCACTTCTTATGCCGCCAAAACATAAAAAATCCGCCAACGGAGATGGCGGCGATGGCCATGACGATCCAAAAAGCGGCGGGATGTCTTTGGAAGGGAATGCCGACGTTCATGGAGAAGGCACTGACGACAAATGTCGGCACCATGATGCCGATGGTGATGATGTTCAGCGTCTTCATGAGCACGTTCAGATTGTTGCTGACGATGGATGCGCGCGCATCCATCAAGCCGGATAGAATGTCGGAATAGATTTCCGCTTGCCGATAGCATTGGGCATTTTCAATCATGATGTCGTCGAGGAACTCCATGTTCTCTTCCGAGAGGCCGATCTTGTTACCGTTGTTCTTGAGTTTCTGCAGCATGGTCGAGTTGGAGTTGATGGCATTGAGATAGTACACCAAGCTCTTTTCCAGAGTGAAAAGACTGAAGAGATAGCGATTCTCCATCGAGGCGTTGATCTTCTCCTCCAAGGACTCGGAAATTTGGTTGATGACTTTCAAGTGCTCCAAATAGTGAAAAATCGACCGATACAAAAGCTTGAGCAGAAAATCTTGGATGGTGCTGACTTTGGCAAAGATCTTTCCATTGAAGGTGGGGAAATCTTCCGACGAAACGATGATCAGACGATCTTTGAACAAAAAGAAACCCAATGACGCCACCTTAAACAGGAAGCGGTCCTGCGCCGAATAGTTTTTCGGTCGCTTGAAAATCAACGCCATGTGCTCTTCTTCGAACTCAAGGCGGGCAAGCTCATCCGGGTCGAGAGCCGAAGATAAGGTGTGCTCATCTATCGAGTAGTCTGCGGTCAACGATTTTTTCTCCTGCTCGTCCGGATTGACGAACACCAGGATCGACCCCTTCCCTTCTTGCGTCTCGCAAACCTTGCCATCCAAAATTTCGAACTTTTTCATCATCGCGCATGCTCCTAACTATCGCGGAATGACCGCTGATGCCCTATGGGCGCTTTTCCCAATAGCAATCTCACGAGTCGTACAGACAAAAGGCAGCCGAGGAAACGACTCCTACGCTGACTGTGTCTTCAAATGCTTCAGACTTTACACCGCCTACTCAATGACAGCTTTTCCGCGCTTGACCATTTGCCCCCTGATGCAAGGGCTTACTACCGCCGGACAGCCATCTTTGCGGAAAACTTGCCTCACCACCGGTCGAATCGTTTAGCAAGTCATGGAGGGGTAGATGCATCTGCAGCAAGTGATTAGCAATCGAAAGACCCGGCGGCCGCTCTGCCAAAGGAATTCAGCCCCCGTGAAGGTTTCTTCCCGAGAGTTACCTGCTAAACCAAGAAGATGTTGTGCTCATTTCTATTGGATCAATAAAAGAAATTTTAGCCATATTTCACACAAATATTTTTGTCGAGCGGCGAAACGTTATCGCAATAAGATTATCCTTCTCACTTGACTTTGCACGCCGACGGTCAACCGACAAAAATAGACTGCACTCGGCAAGAGCCAGCCTGCGGCATCGGTTCCGTTCCATTCGATCCAATGATTCCCGGCCGGCAGATCGGCATCGACGAGCTCAGCCACTTGCTCACCTTGGGCAGAAAAGATGGCCATGCGAGCGCGAGACGGCCTTTTCAGGCTGAAAAGAATCCTCGTCCTCTGATTGAATGGATTTGGATAATTCTGCGCCAGATGAAAAGTCTGGGGTTGATCCGCCGTGCGCGCAACACCCACCGTAGTGGTGTCTTTGATGATCGCCGCCCAAACGCTCAGACTCGTACCGTCCATCCGCATCCAAATGGGATAAACCATGCCGTCGCGGGCCGCAATGTTGATATAGTCCCCGAAAAACACGTTCTCCTGCGGCGTGAAAGAGCTTTTGCTCACTAAAAAATTTTCAAAGGATTCACCGCCATCTACGGACTTGGCCACGTAAACTTCGGTCGCATTGCCGCTGGTATTTCTTCTGTCATAGAAAACGACCCAGACAACGCCGGTTATGGGATCCACGCTGATCCAGGGAAAGAACTGATGCGCAACCTTGCCGTCGTTATTCACCCTCTTTGCTGAACTCCAGGTCGCTCCGCCATCTTTTGATTTGGCAATGAAAACATCCGTGTCATCGAGACCATTTCTTTGATCGGCCCAAAGCACATAGATTTGGCCGCGATAAGGAGAATCGCTGATGTCGCAGGCAGTGACAGGCAAGCCATTGCAGCGATAGATTCCGGGAACGGACAAATCCCAACCGCCGGGTTGCTCGGTGACAAAAATATCGCGAGCAAAGGTCACCCCTCCATCGAGCGACTTGTCGAACAGGATGCCCAAAGGTCCGGCCCAGCTTAGGTATACCTCTCCATTGGGGCCGACAGCGGGCACGGCACCTTCGACGGTATTGTCGCCATCCATAGCGTCTCCACCCTGGTCACTCACTCGTACCGGCCGGCTCCAGGTGATGCCGAAATCGGTGGAGCGAGAAAAAAGTATCCGCGTGCTGTCCAAGGGATTGCCGCTGCCATACCGGTCGAATTCCGTCCAAGCGACGTAGATGTTGTTTTTGAAAGGCGAGTCGGTCAGGTCAGCCGCCAACCATTCCTTGTCTTGATTCTTTGGCGGATTCAGGCCGATTCCAGCCCCGTCGCTCCAGAACTCCCCGCCATAGGAAGACCTTTGCACCACGATGCGGTCGATCCAATACCCATTGACTGGATTGGAAAGATGGCCGAAATAGGCGTTGCCGGCGCCGTCAAAGATGACGCTCGGGTCACCCCATACACCGAGAGATGAGGTTAGTTGCCCTTCGGTCCAGCTTTGGCCGCCGTCTCGGGAGAAGTAGAAATACGAGATATTCGCACCGGCAACCAAGTTCTGCGGATTGGCCGGATTGATGGCGATGGTTACCTCTTCAGGATCGTTGCTTCCCACCTTGCTGACGCGGACGTTTGAGTACTGCGCTGCCAAGAGGGTGGGTAGAAGCATCAGGCACAGCGTTGTTTTCATGAGAACCTCGTTTGGGGAAACTGTCATTTTCTGCCGCAAACCTATTTGTGAGGATCGCTGCCTTTCGTAATTCCCAAACACGACCGGTCGGTTAATGCTTGCCGACCAGGCTGTAGAGGAGAACAGTCAAAACGATGAGCGTGATGACGACGTAGGTTCTATCCCGCTGGCGGACAAAGGCAAACACGGAAAAAATCACCCGCACGACTGGGGTCGCCATCAACAGCAAAAGGCCGATTTGGATAATGCCGCGTCCGTGCGGGGTAAGCGCATAGTCATAGATTTCTGTAACGTGCCGCAATTCCGCCGGCTGACCGCGAAAGGTGCGATAATCGGGCAACTCCCCGCCGTGACGCAGCAAAAAGATCGCACCTCCGATCAGGACGACCGCCGAGGCCAGAATGACTCCTGTTCTCAACAGCAGGCTCAAGATCTCCTCCACCCGGTCGTCAGTCCAAGTCCGCTTGGTTTCGGTCATCTCAGAATGTCCCTGCCAAACCGTTATAAAGCATCTCCACTGCCAAGCCGAAGATCACCAAGCCGAAGATAATCCGCAAAACACGCGTGTGCGCGGCAGATAACAATTTGGCCCCCAGCAAGGAACCGACGAGCACGCCCAGCATGACCGGCATGGACAAACCCGGATCAATGTAGCCGCGATTGAGATAGACCCCGGCGCTGGCTGCGGCCGTCACGCCGATCATAAAATTGCTGGTGGTGGTCGAGACCTTGAATGGGATACGCATCACCCGGTCCATGGCGATCACCTTGAAAGCGCCAGCGCCGATGCCCAACAAGCCCGAAAGCGCTCCGGCAATGAACATCAAGATAAAACCACCCGGAACACGCTGGACGTGATAGGAGCGCATGCCGTCCCCCTCGGGAAAACTGCCGTCCAAGCGTAGACGAGTTGCCAACGGCGTCGCTATGCTGTCGCTCATTCGCTTTTGCCGCGGCTGGCTGGAAGCAAAGGCCGAGTACAGCAGGACGACGCCAAAGATGACGGCAATGGTGCTGGCAGCAAAGCGAACGGCAACATAGGCGCCCACCAAAGCGCCCAAGGTGGTGGCAACTTCGAGGAACATGCCTATGCGGATGTTGGTGAACCCCTCCTTCACGTAGGCGGCCGCAGCGCCCGAAGAGGTGGCGATCACCGAGACCAAGGAAGCGCCAATGGCATAATGGATGTCGGCGCCAAAGACTAAGGTCAGCAGAGGCACAATAACGACGCCGCCGCCCAAACCCGTTAGCGATCCCAAAAAACCGGCTAACAGGGATCCCAGTCCAATGAGTGATGTGAAAGCAAAGGTGTTCATGGGCACTTGGTGATTTCGTTTCCGCAGAGAAACAGGGATATATCCATTATTCCGACCGAAAAAAACCGTTCTCATTCCACCACCGGAAAACAAGCAATTCGCAGCCGCGAACAGCTTTTGGGAATGAGAGCCAATTCTTCTTCCGGCGCCAGACTTTCCATGGGACGCCAATCCGGACGGTAGGGAATGGGACCGGTTACTCCGCCGTATCTCTGCCACTCAGGAATACTCTTACCCTTGGCAATGAGCTGGATCGGCGGCTGATCGGGCGTTCACGGCTGTGCGGCGATATTATTTTTCTCCCGCCAGGGGAGCACGCGCTCCTAAGAAGCAAAGCGGCGCATCGGATCGGGATAGGGGCCCAAATAGCCGTTGGGCGCAGCTTGCGGAGCAGGCGGATGCGGGCGAGCTGTACATCGGATCGGGATAGGGGCCCCAATAGCCGTTGGGCCGCTGGCTCTGCAAGCTCCATTCGATCCACTTTTGCGCCTTTCAGGGCCTTGTCTTTGAGAATGTACGCAAGGGGAAGCATCCCTTCCAGCCAATAAGGTCCGCGCCCTCAGGCATCGCCTTTGCCTCCTATCCAGCCATTGTCCGGGCCGACGTCCTTCCAGATTTCATCCAGATACCCGGTCATGCCTTCAGCCGAGTGCGTCAACTGTTGCAGCAGCCAGCCCTTGGGCGAAATCGCACCGAGGGGCAATGGGATGTAAGCATTCTCAATCAGCGGCTCACGATTGGAGATATAGTTTACGTTCTTGGCAAACGCAGTCATCACAAATACACCACAACAAAGTGAAGACAGTAACGCCGGCATCCGGATTATCTCTGAATCCTCCTTTGATTGGACAGATTCCAAGCCTCAAGCAGTCCCGGCGCATTGAGCATGGCGCATAGCCCTCTGCGCCTCACTGTTCATGGCCTACTCGCCCTTCACCCACTCCTCATTGAACCAGGCATGCTTGATGGACTTTAATGGTCTTACTCCCGGGGCCGGCTGCGGCGCCCAGCTATAGGTGCAATGAATGAGGCCATCCTTGGCTTGAATGATGGAAGGGTATGCATAAGAGCCGCGATCCGGCTCCACCAATTCCAGATGCCGAGTCCACTTCCAACTTGCCCCTTCATCCTCGGAAACAGAGACAGCCAAACTGTGCCGCCCCTTGACGGTATCGTTATAAATCAAGATCCAATGGCCGTTTTGCAGCCTCAAAACCTCCAATCCGGATCCTGGATTCGGAAGCGCCATCTCTTCCACCGGGCTCCAGGTCATGCCTTGGTCGTGGGATTCGCTCCGGCGAATGTGCTTGGTGATGCCATTTTCCCGCATCATGGCCACCAAAGTTCCGTCCTGCTTTTGCACCAGACTTGGCTGAATATTGCCAAAGCCGATAATCGGTTGGCTGGCGATCCAATGCCGGCCCCAGTCATCCGTTATGGCCATGATGGACAACGAGTATCCGTCCGTGTAAAGCGGGACGATCAATCGCCCCGTTGGGAGTACAAACGGATGCACCCGCGTCATCCACCCCAGACGGTAGGTCAGATGATCCTTGGCTTTCTCGCGCGCCGCGGCAATGAGAGCTTCGGCCTTGGCATTGCCTTGCCAAAGGGGGCGAAAACGCTCAATCGCCGCTTCCAACTCCTGCGGAAAGTTCTTCGGCGAAAGATGGATGATATCTTTCCATTCCCACTCGGGTGGACGGTCTGGCCGCAAGTAATCGGAAGAGATCATGTACTTCATGATAGCCGTTTCCCAGCGATTGGCGAACAGAGTCGGCCAAAGTAGCCACAACCGTTTTTGCGGATCGATGAACATACATGGATTATGGTCCGGATAGTCCGGCGTGTCGGCCATGAGCATCTTGGCCCGCCACGTTTTTTCGCCTTTCACTTTGCGCGCCCCCTCGATGCTGACCGTATCCACCTTCTCGCCTTTGCCGTGAAACCACACCGCCAGCAAATCACCGTTGGGACACTCGATGATGCAGGATGCGTGATCGTGAAACGGCTCCGGCTCGAATATCAGCTCGGATTGATAGAACTCGTCTTTGGCAAAGGACAAAGCGAAAGCAAAAAGCAGCGGTATCAAAAAAAACATCGTCCGAAACGGAATCATTACTTTTCTCCAAATATGAAACACGCAGGTCTCAACTTCCCAAAAGAAACTCCTCCCCTCTCGAGACAATCTTCATCAGACTGACCCACCGTCCAAATTGCAAAATGCTTAAAGATCTCTGTTGCGAAATCCTGACCAATCGCGGGGTGTCCTGCCGGTGCTGTCCTTCCTGCGCATGCAGGAATCTCCTTGTGAATATATCGCGGGGAGATGCCTGTATTTACAGGCATGACATGAAAAAATGACCCTTAACGAGTATAACTGTTCGCTCGCATCTTGGACTCCCTTCTCAGCCGGCGTAGCAACGACCCAGATCGTCCCTCTGTTCGCCTCACTATCAACGTTAGCAAAAGGAAAAGGAAAGCGCAAGGACTATTTTTCCAAATAACCTCATCCTTTCCGGGCTTCTACCCAGTAAAGATCGGGTCTTTCTTCGATCTTTTCCTGCACAAAGCCGATTTCCTTCAACACTGGCAGGAGATCGGCTGCCCTGGGCAAGTGATCATTGCTGACAACCGCTTCCAGACCGGCATGAAAGGCATTCAGCTTGCGACTGCAACAAGTGTGCAAGATGAGCAGCTTTCCGCGCGGACGCAACACGCGGTGCATTTCGCGCAAGGCGGCTGCCGGGCGGGTGAGGTGGGGAAAAACGGAATAACAAATGATCTTGTCAACAGAGGAATTGGCAATAGCCAGAGATGAAACATCGGTGCAGGCAAAGTGCAAATTGCCGGCCCGCAGCGCCTTACTTTGCTGCAGCATCTTTTCAGAAATGTCCGCGGCGACCACCCGACCGGACGGCCCGACCAACTGCGACAAACATGTCGACAGCCTCCCTGTGCCGGCGCCCACGTCCAAGACGCGATCGCCGCCAGCCACACCGAATCGAAGCATCAACTCATGCAATCGCAATTCCGGGGAAACCACCTCGTTCCAAACGGCAGCCAGCCGGTTGAAATAGTCACGATGCGCTTGGCTCATACTATGTCCGGGACGAAAAGATCGCCTCATGTTTGGTGCGGCTTACCAACACGGGGATGAAGATCAGCATCAAGGCGATACCCGGCGCTCCCTTGGCGACCATTACGAAGGAGAACAGTCTTTCCGGCAAACCCAAGAATGGGGCAAAAAACGTAGCGCAAATGAAAAGAACCAGTCGCGAGGCGGCAAGTCCGATGAGAAGAATCCAGACCAACCCCAAGCTGGTTCTCTCATGCAAAACGCTGATGATTCCTGCCAGAACTCCCAACTCAAGTAGCATCACGTGGACAATGGGCGGCGAGATGGGCGGCATGCCGGTCAGCACCGCAGAAAAAACGGGCGTTAGCACGCCGACAGCTAAAGCGTAGGGAAAAGACAGAAAGAATGCACCGACAGCAACCGGCCAAAACATGGGTAGAAATATACTGCCTAATCCCAAGGCATGAAAGAGCATGGGGACGAGTAATCCCAGCGCCACAAACAGGCCGCTAAAAGTGAGTTTTCGAGCAGGTAGGCGCATGGAGAATCCTTATCCTCTCCTGGAGCAATCAAGTCTTAATGTATGGAAGGATGTATTATGAAGCAGTAGTTTGGCAAAATGTTGAATTCAAGCCGTAGGAGGCGTCTCCAGACGCCGATCAGGAATATATATTGTGGTCGAAGTGGGAGAGTTCTCCTACATATCGTGTTAAGAAAGAATTTGCCAAACTATAGTTATGAAACCTGAATTTCTAAATGAGTCATATCGCAATGACGGGAAAGGACAATGCCCGCCAAAGACGCGAAAAATGCGAAATCTTATCTAACACTTTGGGCGTTTTGTTGTGTTTCGCGGGCCAATTTTTCAACCGGTCATTCGTTTTAGAATTTTAGGTGAAACAGGATCGGCTCTGATAAAACGGAGTAGCACGGATTTCTTGGTCTCGCTTTGCGCCAGCATGGTCATGGCGCGGGCACTCTTCTTGACAAAGAGGCCGACTCCTCTGGCAGTCAGTGTCGCTGCTGTCTTCTATCATCGGGACCCCGCGGCGAGCGGTAATATCGGGATGGCCGTACCGCCATCGGCCCAAGCTTCCTCTGCGAGAAAAGCCATCCGAAGCGGATGCAAGTCCGTGCCATCCGCGACAACCGAGTTCCATTATGAAAAATAAGGAAAACTGTCGCCTCGATTCGACCTAAAAATTGTAAGAAAGATCGACGCTGAGCATGCGGCCCGGCATCGGATAGTGCAGTATGGTCTGATAATCGGCATCGAATAGATTTTCCACGTTCACGTTCAGGCCAATCGGATGCAGGATTTTGGCATGAGCTGTGACGTTCACAACCGTGTAGTCTTTCAACGGATTCGCTCGATTGTCTGCGCCATACAAGTCCATCACGCGAACGACGCTGCCCGTTAAGCGCAGGATCGAGAATTGATAGCTGACGTAGGCGGTCAACTTTTTGCCGGGGGTGCTCATCGTCTGGTCGCCCAAATCCAATTTGGACCAAGAGCCGCTGACCTCCAAATCGTCGGTCGGATACCAATTTGCCATGATCTCATAGCCGGTATGAGTGAATTCCCCGGAGTTTCTCAGTGCAAAGTTGGGAAAGCGCCCTTCTAACCGAATGAGGTTGCTGCCCTCTTGCCGAAACAGCGATGCATCGATTTTGCCGCGCCGTCCGACGTTCTGCGTCCAGCCGATTTCATAGTTCCACAGCCGCTCCGGCTGCAAGTCCTTGGTTGGCGCCGGAAACAAGTAAAGCTCGCGAATGCTGGGACTGCGGAATCCCTTGGCGCCGGAAAGCCGCCAGGAAGTTGCGTTGTTCAGATGGAAAACCAGTCCTGCTTTAGGCACCACTTCATCGCCGTATATTTCACTATGCTCGAGGCGGACCCCGGCTGAGGCGATGAACCGTCGCATCAACACCTGCTGGGTGTGAAGATAGGGCGCATACTCGGTCACAAAATGGCTGCCAAAGGAAAAGTTGCGGATGTTATTTTTCGCTTCACCGCCGTACCGCTTGAGGTCAAACCCAATCGTGGAGGTATTTCCGGTCCAAGGCCGGGCGTTTTGAAAGAGCATGAGGCCAATCGTCTGATCCGTGGAACGAAAGCCGTCATAGATTCGGTGCCGGCCGAAATTGCCGTGTAACTTTAGATGCGATTCACCCAGGCTGCTTTGATGTGTGACGGTCAAATCAGCGCCGGAACGGCGAATATCATACCAATGGTCAGGGAAAGACGCGGCGGTTATGGGGCCGGGATCGAACAAGTTGAGATTCGACAGATTGCCGTTCATGCTCACTTTGGTACGGGTGGAAAGCTCATAGCCCCAATGTGCAGTGTATTGATCCGCTTCATAGTCGGAAAAATCCCGGTGTCCATCGGTTTTTCTAACGGCAGCACTGAGGTGATAATCCCACGAGCCTTTTTTCCCGCCATGGTTGCCGACCAGTTTTTGCGTGTTGAACGTGCCGTAGCCGCCGGTGAAACTGGTTTGAAAGCCGTCGGTGGTCATGCTTTTCGAGACAATATTGATCACCCCGCCCATGGCATTGGTGCCATAAAGAAAAGACGCCGGACCGCGCACGACTTCTACCCTCTCGACGCCGTCCAATGAATAGGCGTCCGGCAAAGGATGACCCATGAGGCCCATAATATCGGGCCGGCCATCACGCAGAACCAGCACCTCGGTCACCGGGGAGCCGCCCAGGCCGCGAATGCTAATGCCGCCCGCAGCGCCGGTGGCGACGCCATACCCCATGACCGCCCGTTCGGTGATGTAGACGCCGGGAACGAAATCCTTCACCAATGCCAGCACGGAATTGGTGGAGGCGCGCTCGATCATGGCGTTGTCAATGACGGAAACGCTCGCCGCCAGCTCCGTTTGCGCCCCGGCGATCTTGGTGGCTGTAACGATAACAGGATTGAGGCGATATTTTACCGAATCAGGGGGCGGACTATCTTCCGCAGCTAGGCTGGCTGGGGCGACAAATAGAACCGCCATTCGCATATAAAGTGAAATTCTCCACATAAGGGACTCCTGTAAGAAAGATCTCGAATTTTCTTAGACCGGGTCGAATAGACATGCTTTTCAAGGCCAAGACGCGAAGGTGCAAAACTTCTTAAAAAGAAGTTTCGCGCCGGGTGGGCTCCCGATAATGATGCACCAGATTTCTAAACGCTACCACATCTTGCACCGATGGAATCCTCGCTATCCGCAGCACAGCTTCTCAGCAGCCGTCCGATTCCTCGACCAGAATGGTCGGGAGGTCGGCCTTGGCAGGGGGAACTTGGCACGACCTTGTTCATACCTGGTCACGAATGAGTATGGACACAACTCACAGATCAAGGGTATCGACCGCCTCAAGCATTTGCCGAACACACCTTCAAACAAGGCGACAACGCGGCTTATTGCAGGTTCTTTCCCGTGGTGGTCGCAATCATCTTGCCGTGCTTGACACCCTTCATGCCGATGAGCGCGTCCGCCAGCTTTTGCACGCTGCGCGGCTTGCCTTTCACCGCCAGAATTTCCAGGCAATTATCATGATCCAAATGAATGTGCATCGTAGAGATGATTTGATCATGATGCTCATGCTGGGCCTGTCGCAGCTTTTCCGTCACCTCATGACGATGATGATCGAAAAGCAGGGTAATGGTACCGACCTTGTCGTCATCACCCTCGTCCCATTCGTAACGCACCAGGGCGTCGCGTATCAAATCGCGAATGGCTTCAGACCTGTTGGGATAACCCTTATTAGCAGTGAGCTGGTCGAATCGGGCGAGCAAGTCCGACTCTAAGGAAATTCCGAATCGTGTTAACGAACTCATGCTCTACTCCCAGTGTTACGATTTTTGCAAAAGTAACACCGGGCACGCTAAGAAGCAAGGGAAAATTTTGCGGCGGAAAATTTCTTGTAAGAGTGAGGAGCTTTGCGGGTAATAGTCTCCGGCTTCTATTGCAGAATCAATCATGCAGATCGAACGAATACAGCACGGCGTCGCGCAGATGAAAGCGCAGACGAACCGTCTGGCCGCTCAAATCCCTGAGACGCTTTCCTCCCCAGCGTACCGGAGCGTTCAATTCGTCGCCGGCAAACGGCGTACAATCTTCAGCGCTCCAGCCGGACATCGGCTGATCGTCGGCGGTGTGTACGCTGACGCGAATACTGCCGGTCGCCTGCGCGTTCAGCCACAAGTCGCCACTAACGGGCAATGGGCGAGTCAACAGTCGTCCCAAAGTATCTGACTTTGCCCGGGCGCCGATGAGCCGATCGAGCTTGGTAGTCGCCAAACCCAACGCATTCTTGCCAAACCGGTCATGCGGAGTATCCGAGCCGCCAAAATAGAACCGCATCTCGTTGCCAACTACCAACGGCTTGTCAAGAACGAAAACCATACCACCATCCCATGAGCCTTCCGGCCCGCGCTTGAGCAAAAGCCGGTTGCAGTTGGCAGGCAGGCGATGCCAGCGGTATCCATCTTCGCTCCAAACCAGCTCGCAGTCAATGTGAAAGCCGACGGTCTCGTACAATTGCAGTGCGCCGAAAAACAGATCGCCGCGTCTAAACACCGTCATACCGTAAAAGTAATCGGGATCGTCTTCTCCCGGAACCAGCACAGTGCGCTCGACGGTCCATGCTTGCAGGTCTCGGCTTTCCATGACTGCCACCCGCCTTCGGCCGACGTCCTTCAAGCCGGCGCCCGCATAGGCTTTAGGCCGAACGTACATCAGCCAGCGCTGGCCTACCTCGTCATAGAGAAAATTATTGTGCGTATCGCTGTGATACCGCACCGCGGGGTTGACGAAGGAGCAGTCGAAGGACTTACCATCCTGTGAGTAAGATACGAAAACTCCACCGCTGTCATTGTGAATGGCGACCAGCCTTTGCTTTCCCGCCGCCGGTTCGGGGTTGATCTCGACGTCGAGCCCAGAGGTCTTGTTGCGCCCCAGCTTGATCATGTTGTTCTCCTTTTTGCCTTGGTAGGAAAACAGTCCCAAGCTCGGCTTTTCCCATTCCAGACCGTCGCGCGATTCGGCGTAGCAAACGCTATAGGAAAAGCGGATTTTGTGGTTGTAAGCGTACTCGTCGAAAACCTGGTACCACAGCTTGAAAATCCCATCCTGCGGGTCTTGCAGCACGGAACCGCCTGCCAGCGGGCCGATTCCTTCCCACTCCTTGTCTTTGCGAAGTACAGGATTGCCGGAATAGGGTCGCAGAGTCACAACGAAACGCTCGATTTGCCAACGATCTTCGATGATGCGATCATCGCAGGGAAAGTAGGGACCGGTAGCGGGCAGCCGCAAGCGGGCAGGGTCAGCTCCAAGAGCGTCGTTGAATAGAATGATAGTGAGCGCTGCGACAACGGCACATTTGTTTAACCGCCTTAGCTTCGTAATCAGCAAAACATGGCTTCGAAAGAGCTGTTTGGTATGTTTTCGCTGGCACCAACTCATCATTATTGAGAACTCCTTCGACTGTCGTTCTGAAAGGGAAAGCAAGAATTGCAGTCATCCAAACAGCGGGCTCTCGAATCCGCAAGATTCCGTCTCATTCACTTCTTCAATTCTATCAATTTCGTGTTCCCCTGCTTTTCAACGCGGCGCGCTCCTGGATCGCCAGCAACTCTGACGATCGTGTGAGTATTCTCGGGGGAGATTCCCAAGTCATTGCAGTACAACTCCGGGTTGAACGGCTTGTCAAAGGTGCGAACGACATGGCCATCGGCAGAAACGGTGAGCTGCACCCCTTTTTTCACCAGCGCCCGGACGTCGTCGATGACTGTTTGCCAAATGAGGTCATTCTTCCAGTAACCGGTCAGCCCATTGGGATTCTCGCTGTAGATAAAGCGCCCCCGTAGGAGATCGATTAGCTCCGCCTGCTCTACGGACTGAAAGAGACGGTACTCCTCGGCGCTGACGGAAGCCAGGTCCCGCCAGGCATTTTGCGCAGCGCGCTCAAGAAGGAGGATGCAGCAGAGAGTAAGGAGTGAGAGGCAAAAGGCGATTCGATTAGAGGTTTTCATGGTTTCCTGGCAGGATTACGATTACGATTACGATTAGGATTACGATTAGGATTATGAGTATGAGTAGGAAAACGAGCAGAGAGAGGCAAGATGGCGAGTTTCCAGCTCAATAGAAGATCATGCTCGCAAACGAGACGGTGGATTTCGACTCGTCCATTTCCGCGCTGGAATAGTCGAGCAGCTCGCCGTGGGCTTTCGGCATCACAGCCATGAGCGCGGTGAGGGCGGGATAGCCGCAAATGTTGTATCGGTTGTCATTCGCAGATATGGTCTCTTGCAGCTTGGCTTGATCCTGCTTCATTAGGGCGCGAAGAACTTGACCATCGTTTCTTTCCATTTGGGCAAAAAAGGCCGGCGTGGGACTTTGCCGGTCGCCGTAACGGGGACCGACGTGGGCCAAATCGACGCTGGCAACGAAACAGACTCTGCCGGGATAGCTCTGTAACGACTTTTTCAGAGCCTCGATGAATGCTGCAAACTTGTTCAAGCCCGTTTCTCCCTGGCGGGAAAAGATTGTATGCGGAAATGAGCAGAGAATGGGCAAGATCTTAAAATCGGTTTTCACAAAGTGCTTGAGAAAGATCGTTTGAAATTCGATGCTGTGCTCGGCGCGGTGCTGCAGCTCGTCGTACATAAAGTCCGTTTCGCTGTGGTTGCCAACCTCATCCACCAGCCCGGCATCGGTTTTCACTTGGCCTAATGGTGTTACAAAATCTTTCTTGGTCAAAGCAAAATAGTTAGCGGCGCCTTGGTGGGCGATGCCAAAGATGACATACAAATCTGCCGGGGCACTCTGGGCGACGAGCTGGTAGACCTGGGCATAAACCGACCCCCCCAAACGAGGGTCGATATGCGGAGCGATGAAGGCCTTGATCGGCCGGTTCTTGATTACCGGCACAAGATGTTGGTGGTTTCTCACCGCGTTTGCATATTCATCCAATTTTTTTGCCAACTGGCCCGCATCATCCGGATAACTCTGCCCCACGCAATACGGCTCTCTAATGGCAATCCGGCGATAATCGTGTTTCAGCTCTTGCAGGCGCGCTTGCGCGCGTTCGTTGTGCAGCAAGAAATGCTGATCCAGCCGGCGCAGCAGTTCGACCAACCGATCCTCAAACAGGAATTGGCCAAACTTCTGCAGGTATTCGACGCGAATGTCCGTGCCCGAATGCCGGCCGTCGAAAAATTTCAGAGTGTAAAACAAGTCATAAGGCAGAACCAGAGAGTCCGCCGACAGGCCCAAACTGTCCTGCAGGACGACGTAAATGGAACCGTTATCCTTGATCGGAAACGGCTCGATTTCCGTTCTAATCCTTGGGTAAAACTCTGCCAATTGGGGGTGGTTTTCTTTTTGTCCAGGCCTCTTGATCCGCTTCACCGTCACCACACGTTCCTATCAATTGTAAAGTAGATACTTTTCCCTTAACTGGTAAAACTTCTCCACACTTTGCCGGCAATAGGTTAGAATACTCTCGGCCGTATCTCCCCTCGTCAAGGCGGCAAAAACATGAGCATTGCCCGACAATCGGTTCATGGTTTGTTCATTGATGCTGAGCTTCTCCGGATAAAGCCGGCGAAGGGTCGTCAACAAGCGAATGCCAAGCTCCACCGCTGGAAACACTTTGGCATCCTCAACGTAAAAGCGCAAACCGTGGCAGCGTTCGCCTTCGTATTGGGGATTCATGGCCGTTCCGGGCAAATCCATAGGAATGAAAGAAACCGTGTCCATCTTGATACCAGGAACTTGCTGAGCCCGCAGCTCTCGCAGCAGCAAGGCCGCGTCGATCCACGGCGCTCCGATTGTCTTGAAAGGGGCGGACGTACCGCGACCTTCGGAAATATTGGTAGCTTCCAGGAGACACATACCTGGATAGACAAGTGCAGTTTGCGGATCCGTCATATTGGGTGAAGGCTTGATCCAAGGCAGGCCGGTCTCTGTGAAGAATTCATTGCGGCGCCAACCCTGCATTGGAATCACCCGCAAATCTGCTCTCACCCCGTTCCGCAGCCAGCCTTCCTCGTTGAACATTTTTGCCAGCTCGCCATTGGTAAGTCCGTGTCGCAAGGCAATCTCGTGAATGCCGACAAAGGACTTGAGTTCCGGTTGCAGCATCGGACCTTCCACGAGAGCGCCGCCAATGGGATTGGGACGATCCAAGACCATGAATGGGATACCGTTTTCCGCAGCAGCTTCCATGGCTAAGGACATGGTGCTGATATAGGTGTAGAATCGCGCGCCAACGTCTTGGATGTCGAACATCAATAGCTCGATGCCGTTGAGCATTTCCGCGCTCGGTTTGTTATTCCGGCCGTACAGACTGTGGACCGGCACTCCGGCGGATGAGTCCGTTTCTTGCTGCAGCGGTTGGCCCCCTTCTATCCTGCCGCGGATGCCGTGCTCCGGAGCGTATAGCGCAGCCAGCTTGACCCCGTCGGCGCCCAGCAAGACATCGACAATATGCCGACCATCCCGTGTGACGGCTGTGTGATTGGTTACCAGGCCGATTTGTTTTCCCTTGATCTCAGCAAAGCGCGAATTGATCAGGACATCGAGACCGGTAAGAACCTTGATGGGCGGCTCTTTTCGCAGAAATTTGCATTGCGAAAAACTTGTCAGGACGACCAGGATTAGACAAAAGTACCCATTCCGGCGCATCCGCGCTCCCTCCCTACTCAGTTTGGTTGTCAGCAAATTCTTTGTTGATAGCAACCACAACCGGTACGTCGATTTCATCCCCTGGATGCAGGAGAAGAAGCTCGCGATTCTTATTATACCTAAGGAGTAGCCAGTAAGGTATCTGCAGGTGGCGCTGGCACAATGCCCAGATGTTATCACCATCTTGAATAGTGTACTTTCTGAGGCCGTCCAACTTGTAGCTGCCGAAAAAGTCCTCCTGAATGGCGCGATGGTATTCCAGTCTTCTGCGATGGAATTCGGCCGCGGTGGTCCGAGTCAGCACCAATCGCAGTCGTCGGCCCACTTGAATTTCTTGCCCGTAGGGCAGATGATTTTCCATACGTAGACGTTGCGTCGGCACTTGTAACCATTCGGCATAGTGTCCTAATGTCTCTTCCGGCTGCACGACGATCCAGCCTCCTTGAGGCTCTTCAAAATCCACCTCAAACGACCAGGATGGATTAGGTGCTGCCCCTGCCAAGGAGGCCGAAAACCTTTGGTAAAATTCGGGAAGTGGTTCCGGGCCATAAGGAACCGGCTCGGTTTCGGATTCTAATTCGGGAATCGGGGCCTTTGCGTCCGCTTCTTCGCTTGTTGGAATCAGGTCAGCAAGAGGTGATGGCTCAATCTGATCGGATTGAGCAGGAGAAGGAGTATGAGTAGAAGCAAGAGCAGGAGCAGGAGAAAGAGCGGGAGCTGGGGCCGGTTCCAAACCACCACCAAGGGTTTCGGCTTGAGCGGTGGGAAGACTGCCAGGGACATTTTCCGCCAGCAATACCATTTCCTTTTCCTTGGGCGCGACCGGCAATTCCAAGAGCTGACCTTCTCGCAGTCGGCGCGCATCGCGGATGTCATTCAAGGCCATTAACTCGTCCACTCGGACCCCAACTTGTCTGGCAATGGAACTAAGATTATCACCGGCTTGAACTTTGTAATAGCGATCGCGAATCTGTTGTTCATGCTTTTCCGCTTGCGGCATTTGCGCATAAAGAACGCTGGCGTCAAAATCCGGCAAAGCAGGCAAGCGCAACCTGTATCCTTGGGGAATGCGACGATTTGACTTGATCACCGGCGGACGTAGCGCAGGATTGAGCTGGGCTATGGTTTCCTTGTCCAATTTGAACTTGCTGGCCAAAACATCCAGCGTGACATAGTCCGGCACCTCGAAGGTATGATAGCGAGCGGCTGGCTCAAAAGCTATGGTGCCAAAGTAGGTCTCATAATTTTCGGCAATGTGTTTGGCGGCTAAAAACTCGGCGTAAAAGTTGCGGGAGGCAAAGCCAAAACTGCGGCTTTTATAATTTTCGGCAATGACTCCCATATCATCGGTGCGTACCTGAGCTTTGGCGCGCTTCATGCCTTCCAGGCCGTGATTGTAGGCGGTGATCGCTAATGGCCAGGTGCCAAGCTCGGAATAGTTCTTCTTCAGCAGTCTGGCTGCGGCATCGGTAGCGATGGAAGGGTCCAGGCGCTCATCGACCGAATAGTCGATTTTCATGAACAGCCGCCCGGTGGAGCGGGTGAACTGCCAAATGCCGGCGGCTCCCATTTTGGAATAGGCTTTGTAATTGAACGAGGATTCTACGTGCGGCAAATAGCCAAGCTCGACGGGCAATCCATAGCGTTGAAAGACTTCTTGAATTTCCGCCAGATATCGGCCCGAGCGCTCCAATCCCAGCTTGAAACGCTCGCGCAAGCCTTTCTGTCCACGAACGTTTGCCGCGGCCCTGCTGAACTTATCCGCGTCGGCAACACCGGCCCAGAGATTAAAAACACGTTGCTCTTTTTCATTCAGCAAAGCCGGATCAACCGGCTGAGGCAGACCGGCAAGCCTTTTCAGAATGGCAACGTACTCGTCCTTGGCTTTTTCGACTTTGCGCCATTGGATGCGCGTGCTAATGCTTTCGTCAAAATAATCCCTGAGCTTGACGGTCTCGTAAATGATATCCAAATGCTCCGCATCATGAATCACTACCTCATGCTCGGAATATTGTGCATAAACCTTGATCCAAAAGTCGACATTATCTTGAAGCTGCGGCGGAATCGGAAACAGCTCTTCTGAGGCAACCATCTTGGTGACAGCCGTAAGGATGAAAACCGCCATCAGCGCGCGCGCCCTACTCACAATCCATTCACAGTGCCCATCAAAATACATGAATACTTTCACCTCTTACCCGTAGATTAGATCCTTCAGTAACAATTTGGCTATCTGAAGCAAGAACCGTCATTGCGCCCAGGCGCATTCGCCTGTGGCGTGATCCGACCGCAGGGAGAAATCTATCTCTTCCGAATTTCCAAAGTTGTTCGAATTCGTTGCTCCCCGATTTCTCGTTCGCCATGGCCAACGAGAAATGAACCGTTCTTCAATCTACCCAGTTACGATTCTTCGAACACGCCATCGAATCTCGCTGTGCTTTCCCCTGCCGGAACGCCATTATGATGTACAGCAAAAGCTTCATTCCGCCGATAAGATTTCCGCCTCCTCCCTACGCCTTTGAACACTCCCGCAAAATCATCAGGCGCATTCCGATGCGATACGACACCAGTCTGTGAAAAAAAATGAGTCTTGCTGCGCCATGTCAGCAAACGAAAGATTCTTAAAGGCGAGAGGCAATCTACCCGAGAGGATCACTGTCAATATCATACCAATCGTCAATCTTCTTGGCGAGAAACAAATCTGCAAAGCTGGGATTCTGCCGAATGATGTTGGAAACGATCTCCACCAGCCGATCCTTGTCCATGGCTCTGACTGACTGCAAGGTAAGGCCGACGTCGAGGAAATCACTGCTATCGTTCACCCAGCCATAAAGCAAGGCGACCGAATGCTTACAAATCCGATGCGAGCGCCGGCAAGTACACGAGGTCGCAATTTCATCGCCGTGAAGGGTTATTTCTACATCATACCCTTCTAAGAAATTGCCGACGCGTCCCGATATTTTGTTGCGGAACACAGTCGCTCTGGTGATCTGAGAGTTTTCATAGAATGCCAGCGCCTTGCCGCCGGCCACCTCACGATCAAGGGCCTCAATATCTTGGAGCTGCAATTGCCGCAGCTCGATGGCCACTTTTTCACTTTTGTCTGATTGCATGATGGCAGTAGATTGAGCAGGTCAGTCTACCTCCTTTTACAAAAAAACAGTACCTCTATTGCGGATTCATTCACGGTCTTCCTTACAATCCATTGGCAAGACGCGAAGAGCATTCGTCCTGGCTTGGTCCACTGAAACCTGGAGAAGCAATCGCGACGCCATGTTGCTCCTTGCAACCTGAAGCTTGCATTGAAATCTGGGAAAGCTATCGCTGCGCAATGTTACAAAAACAGGTTCAAATATACAAGCATTAAATTCGCGCAAGCGGGTCGTCTCCCATCATGTGCTCATTCAACCGCCATAAGGTATCGGTGCGCCCAAGTCGCTATCATGGACGCGGCGTAAACGGCATCGCTTTCGCGGCTCAACAAATGGTCGGCATGATCAATGGCGATGAAGCTTTTGGGCTGCCGGGCGTCTGCAAAAAGCCTTTCGGCGTGCAGTATCGGAACCGTGGTGTCGTCGGTGGCTTGCAAGATCAAATAAGGACGGTGCAGGTTACGAAGACTTTCCTGCATCCGATTCTGCTGCAAATCGTCGAAGAATTGCTTCTTGATCCGAAACCTTTTGCCGCCGATGACCACTTCTGCCGCCCCTTTGGCTTCCGCTTCCTCTTTGGTGCTGCGCAAGAGCTCACCTAAATGGGTTGGATCGTGCGGCGCCGCCAGGGTGACGACGGCAGCGGCGCTGGGAATTCTTCCTGCCGCTTGCAGGACGGCTGCCCCGCCTAAGGAATGGCCGATCAGGAGCTTTGGCGCTTCGAATTCTCGCTTTAGGAATTCTGCAGCGGCGACAACGTCTGCCACATTAGAAGAAAAATTGGTATCGGCGAAATCTCCTTCGCTCTCTCCGATGCCGGTAAAATCAAAGCGCAAAACCGCAATGTCTCGCTCCGCCAAGGCGCGGCCCACCCGAGCGACGGTCTTGATGTTTTTCGAACAGGTAAAGCAATGGGCAAAGAGCGCATAGGCGATGGGCGACCGCCCGTCGGGCGCATCCAAATAAGCCGCCAGATTTTGTCCTTCAGCATTACTAAAAAAGTGCTTTTGTGATGTCATTATCGAGTCCTCAAGCGAAATGCGAAATCTCCTGTCTCTTTCCAGCTAATCCCTGACTGCGTGGGGTTCATTCACTTTTTTCTTTCAGCGATTAAAACACTTGCTTTTTATGGGGCATTTCTTATCTTTTCCCGGCGATCAAGCCATTCCGCATCTGGCATCCATCCGAATCCAATGTCGACTGAAAGCGCATTACAGCGACTGCCCCACTTGCTTCACTTTTACGGGATCAGGATGGATAGCCGCTTTGATTACCAGCCGTTCGTTCGCTTCATTAACCGACAGGAGGCTTTTATGGTAGCACCGTTTCGCATCAGAAGGCCGGCCACGGGTGTCAAGGCCGCAGCTCAACCCACAGAGGACGATTTCAAGTTTTATTTGGACAGACTATTAAAAATGATCCCGGCGGAAGTGGTCAGCCTGTACGTCGTTGGCATTGGCTTTATCCCGGTGGAAAAACCCGTTGTGCTGGTGATATGGGCCCTGCTCTCACTGGTTGGGGTGGTTCTCATCCGCGCTTACGGCACAAAGGATCCCGAGGCGGCCAAAGTGATCGATTGGACGCATGTGGCCATTTCTTCGGTGGCGTTTGTGATTTGGGTGTATTCGTTAGGCGGGCCGTTCGAGGCGTACCATCTATACATCCCCTATGTCGGCTCGCTTCTGGTGCTTGCCTGGACCTTCTTTGTGCCCATATTCTACAAAGGACCGGAGCCGGTATAGATACCGGTTCTTAGGGAGAAGCTAGGCAATCCGGCAAGGCGAAAAACCGCGCCGGATTTTTTGTTTATACCCCAGCATCCGCCGGCGAGATCAAGGAAATCCCCTAAAAATTGCCTATTTGCCGTCGAGCAAATAGGCAATCAATTGATCCCCATAAGTAAAATCGGCCATAAGGATATCGCAGCCGGCTTTGGTCAGCCGTTCGATTTTGCGATCATTCCAACCATAACCCCTCACCTCGTCCGAAGCGATGCCCACAGCAATGGCGCCGTTCTCTTTAGCATTGCGGATTTCTACCGGGCCATCGCCCAACACGACCAACTCTGAGCCGTGCAGTTGATGATTTTTCATAATCTCTTTGATGACCTTGTCTTTCGAGTACTCTTCCACCGAGCCAATGGCTCCGTAAATGCCGCCCTCGAAATAGCGGGCCACTCCCAACACTCGGGCCTCGTTGCGAACATCTTCTTGGTCGGTGCCGCTGGCGGCGTACATCAGCACACCACGCGCTGCCAATTCCTTGCAGAAATGTATCGAGCCGCGCACGGTGCTGTCTTCGAGAGTCCGCTGGCCACGCTGCAAAGCCGCAATCCGCTGCCGTACCGGGACCATTAACCGCTCGTTATAGATATTTTTGTATCCCCAGGAATCCAGAATTCTCTGCTTCGGCACCAGCCCCGTATCGTGCACCATCTCCACCAGCGCTTCCATCTGTAGAATAGTCTGGATACCGGTGGAATCATCAATGTATCGTCGAACCCTGTCGATAACCTCCGGGGTGGCAGGCTTCTCGCCACAGATGCTCTCGATCATGACAGGTTCCATAATTTTCTCCCAGCCTTCCCGCAAAAGAGAAATGGTGCCGTCAAAGTCAAAAATCGCGTGTTTTACCTTTCCGCGTTCCAAATGCGGGTTTAAAATGCGTATGTCTGTACCCTCTAATATCTCCATTATACTGCTTCCCTTTCCAAAACAGTTTCAAACGGTTTGTCGTGAAAGTGGTTCTGCTCCAATTGGCCAGAGTGACGATCCCTTGCCGCCTCCTGACGGAATACTGAGATCACTTTTCGAATTTGTAAACATGAACTGCAAACGGTGCATAATAGTCCGTCAGCACCCCTTGGTCCAGCTTCACTTGTCGTCCTTCTGATAGTACGGTTGCACGGGTGAATTCGCGTAAGCCTCGCAGGCTCACCTGCGCCGGATTCTTGTCCGCATTGGCTGTCAGCAAATACGTAATGCCCTTCACCGACTTGGCCAGCAGTTCGACGCCGGCATCCACCGAATGTCCAAGCTCTTGGTACTCTGTGGTGAGCGGCAAATCGATCGTCCGAGCGGCCAAAACCTCCTGCATGCTGCCAAGCTCCTTGGTCACTGCCGCCAAATTCGTCCAGAATGGTGACGGCTGCGGCGTATAATAGGTGCCCCAGTAAATGATGCCGTTGGCGCCGTGAATGATGGCATTGTAGGCCATAAATCGCGTCTCATGGTAATTCGGATATTGCACCATCCGCTCTTCGCGGTCTTTGGCCTCGCGCAGCATTTCCCAAGCAAAGCCCTGCAGCACCATAAAGACCGGTTTGCCTTTACCCGCGACGGTCCGCATTTTATCAGTGTACTCGCCCACTTGGCTAATATAAATGTTCAGCAAGTCGCCTTGCATACCATCGGGGAAGAGCGCATAACTCAGGCGAATGCCGCGCGGGATGACCGGATATATGTCGCAGGCCACAATATCGTTCGCCGGATTGTACCTTTGCAGAGTGGAGATGAGATTAGTCGGCGCGTGATTCATATAGACCAAATGCTTGGGATCTTCATCCTTGATGACCTGATAGCTTCTCATCAAATCTTCGGCCTTGACCCGACATTCCGCCGAGTTCCAACGCCAGGCCGGCTCGTCTTCCATTTCCCAGCAAAGGAGCGCCGGATGGTCCTTGTACGCCTGAATGCGCTCGCGATAGGCTTGGCTGCTTTTGTCAAAGTTGGCGGGATCGATGGAGCCAATGCTGATCCAGGCAGACAGTCCGCTGGCCTGCGCCTGGTCCAGCTCGCTTTGCTTGGCTTCCACGCGAATGAGGTTATACCCTAATTCTGCCATATTCCTATAGGGATCGTCGCTCTTCGGTAAGTAATAGGAGCCAATGATGAAGGTTCTCTTTCCGTCTTTGACAATCATGCCGTCATCGTCATGGCCAAGACCGGATACGGATTGTTGTTGCGGCCCAGGTGAACAGGCGATGAACGTGCTCACAAATATTGTCAGGATACCCAATACGTGTTTCATTGTTTCGTCCATTCTTCAGGAATTTCTGCAATACAAACATCCGGATTGCCAAAATACTCCGAACCAAAAATGACCGCTTTGCCTTGCGTATCCCAACCGACTTCAGGATGCGTGCCGTGCCCATAAGTGCGATGTCCGGTCGTCAGCAAGCGCATGCGCGTCGTTTGCGCGTCAAAGATGGCGATGCCGCCGTGCCAGTTGTCCGCTGCCACCCATCTGCCGATGGGATCGCCGCAAGCATGCCACCAGTTCAACTCCGCCACCTCACTGGCTGTACCTTCCGGCCAGTAGCTGCCCGCGCCGATGATGCGCGTTTCTTGCGTGTAGATATTTACCACCTTGACGTGGGATTCGACCTTGTATCCGTCTTTCAGATAGCCGCCGCAAAAGGTGACCAAATCATTCACCCACCAACATTCATGCGTAACCAATTCCCCCGGAATCTGATGATGCAGTTTCCACGCTCCTTTGCCGGAAAAATCCACCAGCCACATACGCTGCGCGTTGCGATCCCCGGCGCCATCGCCGGCAAACATAATCAGGTCCGGTCGGGTATGGCTGAATTGCACGTGCGAAGTGGGAATGTCCGTCTCCAAAAGCGTCTTTACCGCACCCGTTTCGATTTCCATGGCCGCGATGACATTCTTGCCGTTTTTGCCATTGGCAGACAGAGACAAATAAGCGCCGTCGGCGTTCTCGGTCAAGGCTTCCTTGACCGTCAGGCTTTCGGGAACGTCGCCGATCTTTCGCTCACGGATTCTGACCTTGTTCTTTCCGGCAGCATCCACAAGCACCAACCAGGCGTAGACGGAACGGTCGCGAATGACGTAGACATAGTTCCCGCGACGAGAAACGACCGCCGAGCCGGCGTTCGCTGAACCGGCGGGAACGAGTCGTGCCAGCTCGCCGGTAGCCGTCAAGTAGCCGAAATACTCGCTGCGTCCCGTGCGGTCGGTGGAAAAAACGATCAGCGAGCCGTCCGGAAGCCAGGCGTTGTGGGTGAAATAAAAGGCTCTATCGCTACCCGGGGCCGTTGTTATGAAGCGCACCTGATTGCCGGTCACAGAGTCGGTGATGACTTTGTGCTCAGGGGGATAGATTGGGCAGGACCATTCGGAAGGCTTCCTTTCTTCCTTCGCCCAAAGCAGGGAGCCCACAAAGCTCGCGGCAATCAAAACTGTTACCACGCGTGAGTACGACACGCTGAACCTCCGTGTAATATGAGATCGCATCGCAAAAAGACGGCCATAATATAATACTCGGCCCAATTATTTGCCAATAGGGATTTCATAAATTCGGGCATCAGACCGTTCATCAATTAGGCTTTTGCTCGCGTGCACCATTCGCCGTTCCAAAAACTCGAGCAAGAGTAAGAGCAAGAGAACGAGCAAGAGTATTTTTCAGGCAATTGCCGATCAATTGGTCCGAAGATGCAGACCCTGCAACGGAAAGCCGTCTGCATCAGTTATTCTTAGGGAGAACATCCAATTTCCATGTGAATTCAGAGAGGTAACGGACAACTGCGTCGTGCCCGCTTCTATGGTTATGGGGACGCGCTTTTCAAAGGCATAGCGATCCCGAAAAAGCCAGCCGTGTCCGCGAGGGGGGTAATCGGATTCATCGAAGACGATCTTGTCGTTCATACGAATGACAATGCCATCATCCCAGCCGACATTGAGAAAAGCCTGTTGCGGTTTGTCGGAATGCAGAAAGGTGACAAACTGGGCGGAGGCGTCATCCGTCCGGCGATTATCAAAGACGTAGCGGCATTCAGTGATACCGCGAGGGTCCAGGTTGGCCCAGTCGAACCAGCGAACCGCGCCGTCCCTGCCATGGTGGACGACCTGGCTATTGATCGGCTGAAAGATCGCATTGGCGGCGGCGAATTGCGGCTTGCTGCGAGGATTTCCCAACATCCCCAAGGTCCACCAATGCGCCGGAGTGCCGCAGGCATCGCACAGCTCTTCGGTCGTAATGACGCCGCGATCATAATCGTGTATTTTCTCGATCAGCCGCTTGATCGGCTCGGAAGACGGTTGAGGCTCTTCCATTAGGATCCGATGCCAATCGCGCAGATCGATGTCGTCACGAACCAGGTTCTGCTTGGCCAAGCCGTATTTCCTCTCCAATGGCAAAGTGTGTAGGTACCAGACCGGCATACCGGTGAATGACCAAATGTAGCGTTTGCTGACCAGACGCAAAGTCGACACCTGCTCGCGCAAATCGGCAACTTCCTCTTTCCACGGCCGGATCGGATAGTCCTTGCCGCTGGTTTCGACCATGTGCAGGGGCCAAACCCCCGGAGCGACCGTGCAATGGCTTCGCCAGTAGGTCTGGACCTTTGCATCGACAAGGCTTGGTACAAACATATCTTCAGCTCGAGCCGTCAAGAGGTCGGTGACCGGATCGTGCATGCAATAAGTAAATTCCGTTCCCAAATGCAATCCTCCCGGTGCCTCGCGCTCGGCCATCGCTTCCAACAGTCCAAGCTGATAGGTGGCCCCGATGGGCTTGCCGCGCAATCCGCCAGGCAAAGTGATGATGACCGCCTCCGGAAATTCATCCAAAATGGCCTGCATGCTGGCGCGACCCTGTTTTTTCGCTGCCGATAGCAAATCCTCCACCGTATAGCCGTCGTAGGTGTAAATGGCATGATCCAACGCATAGCGCGGATAGGGATATTCGATATCGATGCACACACCGCGGAATTTCAGCTCGCGCGCTGCCCGGCCGATGGCAGCAAAGTACTTTGCCATTTTCTGAGTGTATTCATTCGAGAGAAGGGTCGCGGCGGAAGGCCATTCGGCGCTGTCGCCAAAGTAGACGGTCAAAAAGTTTTCCGTCACACCCGCTTTGTTCAGGGCGGCCAAGTTCTTTCGCGCCATTTTCATCCAATTTGCATCTTCAGGCGGCTTGCCGTCGATGCCCAAGACTCGCCGGGCGCCATCCTCCCAGGAGGCAATAGTGAAATAAAAGCCGTCGTAGATCTTGGCAATGTCAGTGGCATGATCATTGAGGTATCGGTTGGGCTGAATGGAATAACAAATCGTCTTAGGTTTGGAAACGCCAATGCTATTGAAGAGAAAAACCCATCCAACGGTACCAATGAGCCCGAGAAAACTAACGCGTGCCTTGGACATTTAACGCGACCTCCTTTTTGAATAATTCCATGGAACCTGATTTTCGTATCT
>DYKH01000315.1 GCA_020722685.1 Caldithrix sp.
CTAAATGGCTCAACCTCCGGAACGGTCTGCGTTCCGGAACGATGATTCATCCATCGATCAAGTATCTTTTCAGTGCGAATTCAAGCTGTTCGCTTAGACGAGTGTCATGGACAAAAGATATATATTCTGAAGCATCTTGAAAGTAAGTCATGCTGAATTCTTCATCTTTCAGATGCCCTTTTCTTGCGTTGATCCATTCAAGATAGTTGGAGTAAGGCCAATCCTCTAACTTGGCTACCAATCCGGCTTCGAGCGGGTTCAAATGAATGTATCGGCAGAGGTGCAAAAGATAATCTTGATTATCCACATGAACGGCTTTGAAACGACAACCAAACAACGAGCCACTTCTTCCAAATTGATTGTTAACGGCCTGAACATAGGTATTGAAAAGAATTTGCATGAAAACGGTTATACCGGTGCCGCCATCTTGGCGAAACAGAAAATGGTAATGATTGGGCATGAGGCAATAGGCAATCATAGAAATAGAGCACTGGTTTAGTTGCTTTTGCACCAGTCGCAAAAGGTAAAGGTAATTCCCACTGGAGAAGAAAATATTGCTTCGGTCCACCCCGCGATTGAAGACGTGGTAATAGTGACCTTGATGGAATTGTACTTTTCTGCTCGGCATTGCGTAGCGTTTGCTATAAAACCACCGTTCCGGAGGCTTGAGAATCAATTGAATCTTTGGGACTTTGTTTTCTTCGAGTCCCCAGAGTTTGATTGGGTCGAAGAGCCTCCGGAACGGTTCTCGACCAAGTTAAACAAATTCGCCAAAATGTCAAGCGCTGTTAGCTTCTGGTAGGCTTGAGCATAAATTTATTCGCTTGATTCTGAAATGCAATGTATTTACTTTTCACCAAAAAAAATAGCAATCATCGAGAGTCTTGGAGGAAGCATATGGCAGGGTCAAAAATGCTATCACGTAGGGAATTTGTAAAGAACTCGACAGCCGGAGCCGT
Source organism: Caldithrix sp. (assembly GCA_020722685.1). Next base: position 960 of record DYKH01000315.1, read on the forward strand.
GACGATCGCATCTATTTTGGGAGCCAAGAGTATCAATGGCGGCTCCAATTTGCTAAATGCAAAAGGGGACAAAAAGTCAGCGGAAAGTAATTTGGAGTTCCGCACATTGGGTCGAACCGGCATGAAATACACCACCCTTGGCTTTGGCGCCATGCGCACCTCCGATCCGGCCGTCATTCGCAAGGCTGTGGACATGGGCGTCAACAATATTGACACTGCCCGGGGCTATATGGATGGCACCAACGAGGGGATCGTCAGCAAGGCTGTCAAGGACGTTCGCAAGCAGCTTTTTATCACCACCAAGATCAAGATCAGCAATCCGAGCAGAATGATGAAGGACATTGAAACCAGTCTCAACGCCCTGGAAACGGACTACGTAGACATCCTGCTGTTGCACAGCCTGCGGGATCCGGATGCTGTTCATAACGAAGAAGCATTGAACGTGCAACGCAAGCTGAAGGAACAAGGTAAGATCCGTTTTGCTGGATTTTCCACACACGCCAACCAGGCAAACGTCATTCGTGCTGCGCTGCAGGACAAATTCTTTGATGTTATCCTGGTGGCCTACAACTTTAAGAGTGAAGAAGAAACCAAAAAAGCCATCGCCGAAGCGGCGGCAGCTAATATCGGCATTATTGCCATGAAGACTCAAGCCGGCGGCTATGAGGACAAGAAGATGGGGAATCTTAGTCCGCACCAAGCGGCGCTCAAGTGGGTGCTGGCGGATAAGAACGTCACGGTTGCGATTCCTTCCATGGTCACCTTTGAGCAAGTGGAAGAAAACTTTCAGGTCATGAACAGCAAGCTGGGCTGGATGGATCGCAAGACCTTGCATCGCTATGGACAAGTGATCGACGATAAGCTTTGCCGCATGTGCGGCGCCTGCGACGGCCAATGCCCGCATGGCGTTCAGGTTGCGGACATCAACCGCTGCCTCATGTATTTTGAGGGCTATCGTGACGAGAGACTTGCCAGGCAGAATTATGCTGACATCGCCGCAGCCCGTAATGCCTCCCGCTGCTCGGACTGCGCCCGGTGCGTCGTCAACTGCGCGCATGGGTTGGACATCGCAGGGAAGATGAATCACGCCCAAGTCCTTTTCGCCTAAGGGGAGAGACATGCGACCTGCCGCTTGTTTTTTGGCCTTGATCTTTGTCTCACTACTTGCAGCACAGGGTTCGGCGCCGGCCAAGGACCTGAGGGCCTTGCTGCCCAAAGCGCATTTTGCGCCAGGGTGGGTGATGGACATGGAGCCGGCCCGATACACTCCGAATAATCTGTTTGAATACATTGACGGCGAAGCGGAGCTCTACAATGACTATCAATTCGCGGAGATGGCCACCGCTGCCTATGTGTTGCAAGGCGACGCCTCCGAAACCTTTTCCGTCGACGTGTACGATATGGGCACGCCTTTGAACGCCTTTGGCATCTATAGCAGCTATCGGCGCCCCGAGCTGCAGTTCGAGGCCATCGGCGAAGAGGCCATCGTTTCGGACTTGAACATTCGCTTCTACCGAGGTCGCCATTATGTGCAGGTCAACGGCGGCGCATTGACTCCTGTCGTCAAAGCAGCGATGCGAAAAGTGGCGGTGCAGATCGCCTCAGCCATTCCCGCAGCCGAACAGCCCGCCGAGTTGAAACTGTTACCCGCGGAAAGTCAGGTGCCGCACTCGCTCAAGTACATGCGCAAAGGATTCATGGGGCAGGAAGCCTTTACATCCGGATTGCAGGCGAAATATGTATTACCTGCAGGCGAATGCACTGCTTTTCTGGTGCTGAAGGAGTCGAACGCCAGCGCAATGGCGGCATTTAAGAAATATCGCGACAGTGTTGCGGAGCGTGGCAAAGTGCAAAGTTATGTGGAGGCAAACGGCACCGCGAGACTGATCGCCAATGTGCCTTATCAGGGGAACATTTTAGCAGCAGTCCATGAAGGCTACATTGCCGGAGTGAGTGGTTACGAGAAGCAGCCGGAAGCGGAAGAACTGCTGACGAATGTGCTAGCCGAGCTCGGCAAATAGCGTTGCCCAAGACCCTGGACTAAAGAATTTTCAGCCCAATAATTGTGGAGAAACGAAAATGAAGCTCCTACTCCTTTCTGCATTTATGTTGCTGGCATTTGGTGCCGTGCCAAAAGCCGCGGAGAAATCGATCAGAGTTGGTATGATCGGCTTAGATACTTCCCACAGTCCCGCCTTTGTCAAGATCCTCAACGGCTTTGATGCTGAGAAATCCATCCCCGGCGCGAAGGTCGTGTGCGCGTTTCCTGGCGGCAGCAACGACCTAGAGGCCAGTTACACCCGCGTGGAGAAATTTACCGCACAAATTCGTGACGAGTTCAAGGTTGAGATCGTCCCCGACATTCCCACTTTGCTGAAAAAGGTCGATGCGGTGATTCTCACCAGCGTGGACGGCCGGGTGCATTTGCAGCAGGTCAAGCCGGTCATTGCCGCCAGGAAGCCGGTTTTCATCGACAAACCCATGGCCGCCAGTCTGCAGGACGTGAAGGCAATCTTTCGCCTGGCCAACGAGGCGAAGGTGCCCTGTTGGAGCGCCTCCAGCATGCGCTTTTTCCCCGAACTACAAGCTGCTATTCATGACACCAGTCTGGGCCGAATTACCGGCTGCGATGCCTATTCTCCTTGTCCAATGGAGCCGCACCATCCGGACTTGTTCTGGTACGGCATGCATGGGGTGGAAGTTCTTTTCACCGTCATGGGTTCCCAGTGCGTCTCCGTCACCCGCGTTTCCACTGAGGGAACCGATGTCGTGACCGGTAAATGGGCTGACGGCAGATTGGGGACCTTTCGCGGCATCCGTGACGGCCACGGCGACTACGGAGCGACCATCTTTTATGAAAAGGGAATTCGCCACGTTCATCCCGGCGAAGGATCGCCTTATACGTCACTTCTGAAAGAAATCGTCCGCTTTTTCCAAACCGGCATCGTTCCGGTGCCTCAGGAAGAAACGATAGCGATGTTTGCTTTTATGGATGCAGCGCAGAAAAGCAAAGAGGAGGGAGGGAAGGAGATCGCCCTCGTAAAAAATTGAGACGGTTAGGAGAGGAAATCTTTGATTGTGTCGATGCAAAATTTCTCTTGCTAATAGTCTCGCTTCTTCATAAAATTTGTCAAATCTCAGGGCAACAACAATAGAGGGGGAAGTATATGATCATTAAAAGGCGTAAATCAGGTTTGTGGGAAAAGCTGGCCTATGCCTTTTTGTGTTTTTGCATGCTTGCATCCGCGTTACCTTTTACAGGGGTATTTTGCCATACGGGAACACGAGCGACTCCGCCAACATAATTACATTCTTGTTTGAAGATAAAAGTGTTTTTCTTTTACGAGAAAAACATGCGCTTATTTCTCTATTGAGAAAACCATCTTCTATATGCAGAAAAACTAGAAATAGGATTATTGGCGGATAAACCATGTTAGCC
>DYKH01000316.1 GCA_020722685.1 Caldithrix sp.
AGGGCAGAACGGACCCAAACGACCAAAGGCGCCCAAATTAGGTCGCGGATTTCGGCCCTGGATAGGCCTTGACAAGAAGTGCTGTGGAGTTGTATATTTACGGCAGGTGGGCGGGTAGCTCAGTGGGAGAGCACTGCCTTCACACGGCAGGGGTCGGAGGTTCAAAACCTCTCCCGCCTACCAACAAAATCAAGAGGTTAGGTCACGAGGCGACGTGACCTTTCTTTTTTGAACCGGTCATTGTTACCATTTTGTTACCATTTTTCACGGAAGCGCCTTTCCAGTCGGGCACTCGGATCTCTGTCTCCCCATGATCGAATTCCATCGCGTCCACGGCCCGAATCAGTTCCTGATCTGAGATTGCGCCGTACCTCTCGTTGACGCTCCGCCCCCTTAACCAATGACCAAGAATGGACTCGGCGATGTCACGGTCCATCCCGGACCGCCTGGCATTGGCTCTCCATGTGTGCCTCAAGTCGTGGAATCTTAGCCATGGCTCCTCCATTTTGAGCCTCCGGCAAGCCCTTGGCCAGCAATTCTTGATGCTGTCCGTTCCGGGCTCACGGACTCCTTTCTCATCCTGCACGAGAAACACCCTGTCAGTCCTGAGACAACTCACTTTCAAGGCGTCTTCCAGGATAGGCACAAGCTCCTGATGAATCGGTACGCGCTTCCAAGCGCCTTCTTTCGTGTCTTCCGGGGACAAGGCAATGATTCTCTTGGACAGGTTCATTCCTTTCCGAGTCATCGCCACGATCTCCCCCCTTCTCATGCCGGTGTAGTAGGCCGTCCAAATGATCCGCTGGAACCACGGGGGACATTCCCCGGCTATCCGCTCCACGTCCTGACGGGAAATATAGACCTGGCGCTGACTCGACTTCACGGAGAGTTTCTTGACCAGTCTAACGGGATTCGTCTCCACCGCCTGCATTTCAACCAAGACCCCGAAAAGTTTTGAGAGGGTTGACATCTCCCAATTGATGGTAGCCGGCGCTGCTCCCTCAGACGTCCTTTCCATTTGATAAGCCCTCAAGTCGGGAACCCACAATGATTTGATCAATCTCTCCTTGCCAAGTTTATCAACAAGGTTCGCCAATGCGATTTCATACCGCCACCGGGATTTGCAGTCGGAGACGCCAGGATATTTCATGAACAACTCACAAGCGCGCCACAACGTCAACTCCTCCCGTGGAGTTTTCACTGGAACCAAGTTTTCGGGCAACTCCCATTGGTGATTGCGGAACATCCGAACACATGCCTCCCGTGCTTTCAGGTCCAGCGTCCTATAGTCTCAGACATCACGGTGAATCGCGTTTGTTCTCAAGAGAAATGGTTCTCCCAGGGGAGACGGGCCTGGAGCGCGAATTTGCTGACTGTCGAGACATGAAAGAACAGCTTGACGTTTAGGCGACCGACGAACTTGACTACTTTTGAGTTCAGCAGATGACAGAAACGTGTTGCTGCTTCTCGATGCTTTCTGTTTTGTATCCAGTCCAAGATGACAAACAGCGTTTGTCCGATGAGTTTGACATATCCGGATCGAGTGGTGATCATATCCAGGACCTGCTTCACGTCTCGATGGTCGTCATAGCAGGTGCGAAAAAGGTCTGCAAGGGCTTCGCGCGAATGAAACCCCATGAACTGCATGAGGTCGTAAAGCCTCTTCTTTTCCAGGTCGCAACGACTCATGGATTTTCCCTTGAGAAGCTCGACTATCGAAATCTTGTCCGGGAGAGTTGTCAGTTTCTGTTCGAATCCCGCAATGTCCTTGGCTTTTTGTGCTATTGCGGTGCCGATGTTTGCCAATTTTGCCTGAAGACGGCTGGCTTGGCGCTGGTGTAGTTTGGCTTGGATGACAATTTCTTCGGCTTGGTACTGTTGCAACTCCTTCTTCAGCGCCTTGACGGCCTTCTTGATCAGGACGATATCAGGATTATCTACGAGAGGTTGCGTCTCAAGCTCAGCAATGTCATACCCTGGATGATAGTTCAAGTTGAATCGAGCCATCATCTCTTTGAAGAAGTTCTCCGAATCCCCCCAGCGCTGGAGCATGTAGTAGCCAATTTCATATGCCGGTCTGGTGAAATCGCTGGTATAGATTCCGAGACGTTTACCCGTGTCGACATTCTTAAGCACAACCAGTCTTAGCTCCATGCTCGTCGGTTTTGTTCGGTTGTCTCGTCGGGCCGTTTGCAAGGACTCGCTCACCGTGCGGACCTGTTCTGCTACGAGGTATCTGTGACCATTACAGATCAAACCGGCAACAAAAGAGTCCTCGCCAATGCGCTCAAGAGATGCCTCGCTCACATACTTGGCCCAAGTCACAAAGTCGGCCTGACGATTCAACTCGGTAAAGAAATTGATGCCGTAAGCGCCCCGATCAAATACCAACAGAGGTCTTGCAATACCCCAGTCAGCCATCATTGTTGCGCATCGTGAGATAATGGGCCGAAAATCGATCTCGTTGGATTCGGTAATAAAGAACAGTGGCCTGCCTTGAAGATCAGACACCGCATAAAGCTCATTGCCCCTCATAGCCAAGCGTCTCACCGTGTAGTATCCTTTGGCAATGACGTTGAGTCCATAGTACGGCAAAAAGTGGCCGTCTATGAAGAAGACTTCTTTGTCAATCCGAGCCTGCTCGAGAAGCCGTCGAGCGAACTCCTCAACAACCGTGCCGCTGAGGTAATGCCTTGCCATGAGGGCCAAATGGTCTCTGACAGTCTCCTTCTCAGGCGCTCGCCCCAACCCCATAAGCACCCCCAATTCGCCTGCGTTGACCAGCTTGAGGGCTTCAACGGACCTAATATTCTGACTGACGCTGTGAAAGAGAGTCATCAGTATGTCCCCGGCCTGATACGTGGTTCCGGGAGTAAATGGAAAACGGCTTACCAGGTCCTTGAATCCGATCTCCCCCAGAAAGAGATGATGCATGAGTCCTCCGGCAAAAGCGCATCTTTGACCTTCTTGAAGCCTTCCGATGAACTCCCGTTGGCTTTGCGTTTCCCACTCCGGAGGTGGTTCGTCACCTGCTTCCCTGCTCTTGGCCTGGAGCTCCGGGTCTTGTTCGAGGTGTAACAGTAACTGCTGTCCGTCGAAATCCTCACGGTCAATAGCCTCGGCCATCTTGGCCATGTCCATAAGCTCTTTCCTGCTCAGTTGGTTTGCCCCCTTTGCCGCGGCGTCCTGACCGGTGCGTATGCGCGCCACAGAGCTCCTGGAAACGCTCAGTTGCAATTCTCTCGACGCCTGTTCTGCAATGGCCTGATCAGTAAGGTCAGGGCCGTTTTGAAGCAACTTCTTGATACGGGAACGAATCCCGTCAACATATTTGTAGGGTGCCTTGAGCCCTCGCGCATCATTCAAGATGGCATCCACACCAAGCAACCTCTTGGCTCGAACCAGCCTTATCACGGTATTGCGATGAAAGCCACACAGAATGCCGGCGGTCTTGCGATTACAGATGTCTCTTTCAACCAGTTCCACAGCCGCCATTCTGCGTTCCTTGATTTGATCAACGTCAAAGCGGGTGACAGGGATATAGTCCAAGAAAACCGTCTTAAACAATCGACCTCGCTCGTCAAGTTGTTCGATGACGAGAAAACGTCCAATTCTTTCTGACTTGATTTGCCTCATGCCCCCCGATGGTATTCATGACGTTTGAAAAGTCAACCGCCATTTGCCGAGACCGCGACTCAATTATATCAATCTGTTATGTTCCTCAGAATTCACAAGTGCACACTTTTACTTGAGAAGCAGCTATTCATCATTTCAGGTGGTTACACCTACGTTCTCGATTTACCGGGATGTCTGATTATGGGGCATTCCACGAAGCAGAAGTCGGTGAGTGACCGTTATGGCGCAATTTCTGATGAAGAATTTCTCCGGGCCGTGGATTCCATGACCTTTGATCATGGGGAGACGGAGATCCGAGACTGGAAGGGCGTTTCCGTGAAAAATGGTAACAAAATGGTAACAAGAACCGGTTGAAAAAAGAAAGGTCAGGTGTCGTCCTGACCTAACCTCTTGATTTTACTGGTCGGGACGACTGGATTTGAACCAGCGACCCCTGCATCCCGAAAGGAAAACCCACACCAATCGCTGTAGAATCGGATTCGCGAACCCCCTGCTTTTACTGAGTAATTGGCTTCCGTTGGCTTGAGTTGGTGGACGGTAATTTGAGGTCGGTATGTCCCAAAACTGTACCAAGCGAAACCGCCGCTCCGGCAGCGGCCTTTGAGCATCGGCTTGGACATGGGACATGGCACGATAGTTGCAAGGCCCCAAGACCTCCCGCCTTCCCCGACCCCCCGTAGAACAACCATCCTCCCCATCCCGTCTTCTCGCTTTGCCCCAC